>NZ_JBWKYN010000052.1:0-31291 GCF_059423785.1 Arcicella sp. GW458-12-2-14-TSB2
GTTTTTACTTATAATATAGCTTTGATTTTCAGTATATTAAGTATAAATGACTATGAAGTTGTGCTAAATATTTATATATTTGATTTATTTTTTAAAAAATATCAATCATGAAAGATTACTCATTACTTAAAATAAATCTAACTGGCGGAATAGTATCGCCAGGCACTTTACAAAGTATTCTTTTAGCAGCTAAAACTGCTGGGGTTAGGGAAGTGAGCTTCGGAGCAAGACAACAATTACTGATGTATGTCAAGTCTGAAATCGTTCGTGGAAGTGGTATAGTAGAATTAAAGAAAAAATTGGACGAAACTAATATTGCGTTTGAGGAGGATTCAGATAAAAAACCTAATATTATTTCTTCGTATTGTGCAGAAGAAGTATTCCCCACGGGTCAGTGGATATCAGAAGGAATTTATAAAGATATTTTTGATGGATTTGATTACGAACCACAGCTAAAAATCAATATTTCTGATTCTCAGCAGTCGTTCACGCCCTTCTTTACAGGTAATTTAAATTTCATCGCCTCTCCTATTCAAAATTTCTGGTATTTATATGTGCGTTTTAAGCAATCCAACAAAGTTTTTTGTTTTCCGATATTGATTTATACCTTAGAAATCCCTAAAGTTTGTCAGCGAATAGAAGAGGTAATCTTAGAAGCAGGCGAAATGGAAGAAAACGAAGTGTATGAAAAAGTAATTGCCAAAGGAGAAATCATTTCGCAAGTAATTCGGGAAGAATTAGTTTTGCCTAAGTTCTCCCTACCCTATTATGAGGGCTTCAATCGCTATGGCGAAAAAACATGGTTGGGCATTTATCGTAGAAATGAAACCTTCCCGCTTGATTTTCTCATAGAAATTTGTGATTTATGCCTTGAAACAAAAGTTGGGCAGATTTGTACAACGCCTTGGAAATCATTAATCATTAAAGCCATTGAGAACAAACACCGTAACCTTTGGGATAAATTACTGGGTAAATATGGTATCAACGTTCGGCATGCAGCGAATGAGCTAAACTGGCAAGTAGAAGATTTGTCACCCGAAGGACTAGCCTTGAAAAAAGCCATCATTCGTGAATTTGATGATGAAGATGTACGTACTTTTGGGTTGAGTTTCGCCATTCAAACACGCTCTAAATCAGAAGTGTTTGGGTCGGTAGTCATCAAAAAGAGAAAGATTTTTGCAGGACTTTCTAGCGTATTTGATATTTATCATACCGTAGATTTTAATCCTAATACGCGTGCCTTAACGTTGTTTGAAAAGGGAGTAAACAAAGCACACGTTCCCGAAATGTTACAACGCTTATCGAAGCGTTTTTATGCAGTCCATAAAATAGATACTCCTGTTGTGAAAAAGGCTACAGTCAATAAAGAAGCAGAAGTCGAGATATTTCAATGTAAAACCTGTTTTACAATATATGATAGTCGTTTTGGCGATTCAGTAAATGGTATTGTAGCAGGAATAAAATTTGCAGACTTACCAAATAATTATTGTTGTCCAATGTGCGAAAGCGAAAAGAGCGAGTTTGAGGCGGTGAAAGCGGATAAATTATTGGTATAAGCTATATTAAAACGCCCTTATTATCACTAGGGAGGGATAATAAGGGCGTTAATTTCTATTTTTACTATTAGGAGGTGACTTAAGTCCTATCAATTACCCACATCTTTTAAAAAGTTAAAATGAAGAGGTGATTATTGATAAAATTGGTTTGAATAGGTTGAAATCGTCCTTCAAACCGAGCTTTGGTCGTCTCTTGTCATAGCCTGACTACGTGAATTTCTTATCACTAGCGAGGGACTTAAGTCCCTCGCTAGTGATAAGAACATGATTATCAAGTACTTATGGATATATGGGTAATCATTAGGACTTAAGTCACCTCCTAATAGAAAGCCTTTTAATGTCTCAATTTACAAACTAACATGATATTTCTTCTCAAAATAAGGCTTTAAGAATTTCTTATCAAGAAACTTTAAAAGTAGTATCGAATTGATGGTTAATAAAGTATTAATAAACACTTTATTTCTGATAATTGACAACGTAGGATTCAAATCCACTTGCACTGTTGATAAGTTACTCACAGAGAACACAACAAGTAAAGATGCTATCAAGATAACACCTGCACCAATTAAAAAGTAAAAAGGTAGTCTACTTGGCTTTCTTTCCAATACTTGTACTTGCGATAATTCCCATTGGTCAATCAACTTATCCGTAAAATTAACGGCAGTTTTTTCCATAGGCATTGCTTCTAGCAAAGCATGGGTATCGGCATATTCCTGAAAAAGCGAGCGATATGTCTCGTCGTTTATCAGTAAAGCTTGATGGCGAATAATTGTTTCCTCAGAAGCCAAGCCATCAAGAATATCAAAAATCTCTTCCTCTTTCATATTATTGTTCGTTTGAAAATCTTTCAAACTTAGATTAATGTTCTTACTTCATTTCCTAAAATCCTTTTCATTTCTTCTCCTAATCGCTTGCGGGCCCTACAAAGTTTTACTTTCACTGTTTCTGCTGAAATTCCGACGATTTGGGCTATTTCTTCCAAAGATTGTTCCTTCAGATAAAAGAGCGTTATCATCGTAACATCGTCGGGTGAAAGCTTGTTCAAGGCCTGCTGAATGTACTTTTTCTGCTCATTAGTTTTTAATTCATTGCTAGTGTCAGCGGTAGCCTCTTGAGCAGCCTCAGATAGTGTAATGTCGTCAGCTACGATATTCTTCTTCCTTTTCAACATCAATGCTGCATTAAATACAATTCTGTAAAACCAAGTAGTAAACTTCGCTTCTTGATTAAAACTAGGTAATGCATGAAAAGCCTGAATGAAAGCATCTTGGGCAACCTCTTCCGCATCCTCACGTGTACCTACAATTTTGTAGGCAACCGTAAAGGCATAGTCTTTATGACGATTGGCGAGCTCTCTATAGCCCGACTTGTCACCTGACAAAATGCGCTGAATGATTGAATTATCTGTTTCTTTGATTTTCACATGAATAGGATGCTACATTCGCTAAAAAGGTTACACTAAGATAACTTTTTTTTATTTTTTAAAATACCTGTAACCTAAATCTATTTTATCACATCATATCGGCAAAATTTAAAAATTCACGAAAAACAAAAAACTTTTTTATACAATGGAAAATTTAGATAGCCTAGTACCCATCGTTGGCATTATGGTGCCAATTGTAGCAATCATCGGTACCTTTACAATGATTGTGTTCTTGCGTAAGTATGATAACGACGAAAAAATGGCCATGATAGCCAAAGGAATTGCTCCACCTGAAAGAAGCTCTAAAAGCTTTAACGTAAATCCAAGCCATTCTTTGCGTTGGGGATTTGTGTTAATTGGTTTTGGGGTTGGTCTATTAATGGGAAGCCTTTTAGAAAGCCTTATAAACATTGATGGCGACACCGCTCATTTTTCAATGATTTTCGTTTTTGGAGGGTTGGGCTTGTTAGCATCATACTTCTATCAAATGAGTCTTGATAAGAAAAATATCAATAATAAAGACTAAAATATCCTAGTCGTGCGCTAATAAAGCCTCAGTAAATCGTATTGCTGAGGCTTTGTTCTTTTACAGCAATAATTTTAACATTTCATTAACAAGTATTAACATTTCATTGAGACAAAGCCTCAGAATTTTGTTGTTATTTTGAATCAACAAATCAGCAACAATCCTTTAAAAATTGCTGATAGCCTGAAATACTAACAGAATTTTTAACCTCTAGCGATACGAAGCCTCCAACCTACGGGAACGGAGGCTTTTTTATTGTTCGTTCAAAAACCGTAAATTGTGACATTCATTTTCAACTCAATTATTCACAATGGTAATTTTTAAAGACCTTCTCTCATTAAAAGATAGTATTGGTACAACAATCGGTACAACCTCTTTCACAACTGTTACACAGGCAATGATTAATGATTTTGCCAAAGCTACCCACGATTTTCAGTGGATTCATGTGGACGAAGCGATGGCTAAGAAATATTCTCCTTTTCAACAAACAGTAGCTCATGGGTTCTTAACATTATCATTAGCGCCCAAATTTATGGCCGAGCTTTTCAAGGTTGAATCGGTGAAAATGGGATTGAATTATGGGGCCAACAAAATAAGGTTTACTACAGCTGTGCCAGCGGGAAGCAAAGTGAGCATGAAAGCGAGTGTATTGGAAGCAGAAGAAATACAGCCAAAGGGATTGAAAGTAACGATGAACTGTATTTTTGAGATAGAAGGACAAGAAAAGCCTGCTTGTGTAGCAGAATTGATTTCAGTTTTTTATGAATAACGTTAGTTTGGGATTCCAATAATGAGCGTCTTATGAGGTAATAAATTAGGAAAAAGTTTTTTTTGAAGAAAGCTTAAACCTTCAAGATACACATAAGGTTAATATTATAATTCCAATTTTATGAGAAAAACAAGGCAATTCCTTGTGATTCTCTATATTATTGAGTAATAAAAATCGCTGATTTTCACTAACTTTGTTAAGTAATTAAGCAAAATGAATAAAATGTATTTGACCACTTGATAAGATGAGACTAAAAGTTTGTGGAATGCGTAACGCTGAAAATATCAAAGAGTTACTTGAACTTGGTCCCGACTATATGGGATTTATTTTTTTCGAAAAATCAAGCCGCTTTGTCGGAGAGGAACTAGATGAAGAGTTATTGAAATCATTTCCACATACTGTAAAGAAAGTAGGTGTTTTTGTTAATGCAACCCAAGCGTATATTTTAGATAAAGTAAAGAGGTATGCCTTAGACTATGTTCAATTGCATGGAGAGGAAATGCCAGATTTTTGTAGAAACCTCAAATTCAAAGGTGTTAATATCATTAAAGCCTTTTCAATCGATAGTCAATTCAACTTTGGGAAACTCCTGAATTATAAGCCTTATTGTGATTATTTTTTGTTTGATACCAAAGGGGATTTAAAAGGAGGAAACGGCACCACGTTTGATTGGGCGGTGCTCCGCCGATATGATAACGACAAACCATTTTTTTTAGCCGGAGGGATAGACCTAGACAACGCCTCTAAAGCCATGGAATTAACAGGCTTAAAAATTCATTCTTTAGATGTAAATAGTAAATTTGAACTAGCGCCTGGCTTGAAAGACATCCCCAAAATCAATGAATTAATAAAGATATTAAAACCAACAGAAGCAATCTTAACATCGATATGATAGCACCAGAAACATTTAATGTAAATGATAAAGGATATTACGGACAATTTGGCGGAGCATTTATTCCTGAAATGCTATATCCTAATGTTGAAGAATTAAGAGTATCCTACCTCAGCATTATGGCTGAGCCTTCGTTTAAACAAGAATTTGAAGCACTTTTGAAAGACTATGTGGGGCGTCCTACTCCTTTGTTTTTAGCAAAACGTCTTTCTGAAAAATACAATACTACGGTTTATTTAAAAAGAGAAGACCTTTGCCATACGGGTGCACACAAAGTAAACAATACGATTGGTCAGATATTAATGGCAAAACGTTTGGGCAAACACAAAATTGTAGCAGAAACAGGTGCTGGTCAGCATGGTGTAGCCACCGCTACAGTGTGTGCTTTAATGGGCTTAGAATGTATTGTTTACATGGGTGAAATAGACATTCAACGCCAAGCACCGAATGTAGCACGTATGAAAATGTTAGGAGCCAAAGTGGTATCAGCAACCAGTGGTTCAAAAACGCTTAAAGATGCAACAAACGAAGCGATGCGTCACTGGATTAACAATCCTGTTGATACCCATTATATCATTGGGTCGGTAGTGGGGCCACATCCTTACCCTGATATGGTAGCACGCTTTCAGTCGGTTATTTCACAAGAGATAAAAGTACAGTTGAAAGAGAAAACAGGTAAGACCAATCCAGACTATGTAATTGCTTGTGTTGGCGGAGGTTCTAATGCGGCGGGTGCTTTTTATCATTTCTTGCACGACGAAGAAACAAAATTGATTGCAGCAGAAGCAGCAGGACATGGCGTTAATTCTGGATTGTCGGCAGCTACTACCTTTTTAGGCAAGCCCGGGGTATTACATGGTAGTAGAAGTATTCTGATGCAAACTGAAGATGGACAGGTAGTTGAGCCTCATTCTATTTCAGCAGGACTAGATTACCCAGGTATTGGGCCAATGCACGCTCATTTATTTGAAAGTAAGAGAGCTACTTTTTTTGATGTAACAGACCAAGAAGCGATTGATGCTGCGATGGAGCTTTCATTATTAGAAGGAATTATTCCAGCGTTGGAATCTGCTCATGCTTTAGCGGTATTATCAAAATTAGGTGCAAAGCCAGACGAAGTAGTAGTAATTAACCTTTCTGGTCGTGGAGATAAAGATTTAGAGACTTATCAAAAGCATATAAAGTAATTTTGAGGTTATTTCCTTGGAAGACTAAAGGACTTTGGACTGTATGACTTTAGGAAATTTATTTGACTTTTACATTAGAATATTTGAGCGGTAACCCTTGCGGTTACCGCTTTTTGTTTGGAGGACTAAAGGATTTTGGACTATATCACTTTTGCTCCAAACCACGGTTTAAACCCAAAGGTTAACCATTATTATTCTTTATTGCTCAAACTTCAACCATTCCCCTTTCGCACGCATTACTTGCTCTATCACATCTCTAACAGCACCTTTGCCTCCTTTTTGTGAAGAAATATATTTTGCAATAGCTAGAATTTCATCACAGGCATCGGCAGGACAAGTTGAAAGCACTGCTGGGCGAATCATTACTTCATAATCGGGCAAATCGTCGCCCATATACAAGATATTTTCTTCCGAAATACCAGACGTTGCCAACCAATCTTTGTAAATCTGGATTTTGCTTTTTCCTCCAGAACCCATAAATACATCATGAATTTTTAAGTTCTGTAATCTTTTGCGTACGCCTTCATGTTTACCACCTGTGATGACACAAAGGCGATAGCCAGCTTGCACGGCACGTTCTATCGCATAGCCATCTCTGATATGAAAAGTACGATAATGTTCTCCTGTATCTAAAACGTGTACCGAGCCGTCTGTCATTACACCATCAATGTCAAATACGAAAGTATTGATTTGCTTAAAAGCGTCTAAAGTCATTTGTTTTTTTGATGAGAAATCCCTTCTGATAAAGCACGATAAATATGTTGATAATCGGGCAATTGTTTCAAGAAAAGTAAATGTTGATTAATTATTTTTTGATCATCCCTAACGGCAGGACCTGTCTGAACATTGAATATGTTTTTAGAATCTAGTGCCTTTCTAACGGTTTCATGAATAAGCGGTTTCAATAAATCAAATTCAAGGTCATTCTCTTCCATCAATTCCTGCGCTATGCCTAATAAGTGATTGGTGAAATTACAAGCAAATACCGCCGCCACATGAAGCACTTTTCTTTCTTCTGAATTAACAGCATAAGTGATGTCTGAAAGCTCTTGCCCAAGAGTTATCAACAAGTTTTCCACACTCTCATTATCTGACTCAATACAGATGGGAATTGTACTAAAATTCACGTGGAACACTTTAGAAAAGGTCTGAACGGGGTAAAATACGCCTGTTTTGATAGGAATATCGCTATATACCCGAAGCATTTCATCCATCTCATGAAGCGACTTACTCCCAGAAGTGTGGATAAGTATGGCATCAAGTGGAAGGGTTAAATGCTTGATTACTTCAGAGATGGCATCGTCTGAAACACAAAGAAAAAATATTTGTGCAGCTGAATCCCTGAAATCAAGAGAATGATGGGCAGACGCATTGTAAAGCAATTTAGTAAGTGCTTCAGCATGTTTGGGGTTGCGACTATATACTTCCTCTACACTATGACCAATGTTTTCTAGTGCTTGAGATAGATGCCAAGCTACGTTTCCAGAACCGATAAATGAGATTTTCAAAATATTCAGAAATAAGATTAAAGTTATTTTGGCGGTTTTACTACTGTTACTAAATAATTATTCACAATATTAATCAAGGAAATCCTAAAAAAACTCAATCTTATAAGTTTATCTTTTCAATTTTATCAAAAATAGCAATCACTATTCCTATTTTAATGAAGAAAATAATGTGGCGTTGTAATTTTTAAAGCTTTTATACAACTGATTAAGAGCAGTATATCATTTACATTGGTAGTATATTAACAGCTATAACTTAATAATTCTTTACTTATAGTATTTATTAAGAGATTAGAATAGATAAAATTTTAGCTATAAAGGTTTTATTTTAGCGATAGAATGGTAAAATAACAATAAAATATTATGATATCATCTGTTTGAAAGCCTGCTATGGATTTACTGTTTATATGGCATTGGAATGTTAGAAATTAAAAACATTGTCCATTTTAATGCATTTTTTAAGATGTGAGTCAGGCTATAGGGGTAATGTTAATATCAATAAAATGACCTCCACCTTTTGGAAGTATTCCTAAGGTGGAGGTCTATTTTACTTAAAGTATTTATTATTCAGTTGTATTAAAAAGCGTATCTAAGTGTTACACCGTACGTGCGTGGGTCACCTAACACAGCTGCATATTGACCAGCATTACCAGCCGCAGGTAATAATTGTTCGAAATAGTCTGTATTTGTTAAATTACGAGACCAAATGATTACAGAGATACCGTTTGATGCACGGAAACCAACGCGAGCATTCAATAAGGTATAACCATCGATATTCAAATATTTTGATGGCGAGGCACTTGAAGAGAATGAAGAACGATAATAAGCATCAAGCGCAAGGAAATATTTACCTTTTAAGTCTAAGAATTTACCATTTCCAGTAATTTCACCACCTAATGAGCCAGCCCATTTTGAAATACCCGGTAAATCACCACCAGAAATATCTTTGAAGGCAGATGCTGCTCCTGTTTCTTCCAATGGTATTGGCGCATTTTTGAATGAAACATACTTTCCGTCAGTATAAGAAACTGCACCAGTGAAAGATAAATGTTCGCTTACTCTAATACTTCCGTCTACTTCCACACCTTTTACTCTTACTTTCTCTGCATTCGCTAGATAACCTCTATTTACACCAACTTCAGCCGTTTGAACTTGTGTTTGATAATCTTTAATGTCAGTATTGTAAATAGTAACGTTTAAAGAAGTCTGAGGAGTTGGTCTTGTTTTTATCCCTACTTCATAGTGTGTTACATATTCTGGATTTACTCTTGCCAATTCAATTAATGTTACACCATTAGCCGTTGGTAAACCTCCTAAGTTAACTCCTACTGGCTTATAACTGTTCGCATAAGTAGCAAATGCATTTAATGTTTTTGAAGGTTTATAAGCTAAAGTAACTTGTCCTGAAACGTTATTTTCATTTACACTAAAGTTGAAAGCCTGATTGGTATAAAGCCCATTTTTTAAGGCTAATAATGCAGGGTCAGTCGTTTGTAAGCCTCCGTAAACCTCACGCTTGTAATCAACATCTTTTTTGTCGTAGTTGAAACGAAGACCAGGTAATAAGTGTAATTTATCTGTAATAGACCAGTCAGCTTGAGCAAATACAGCAGCACCTAACGTATGAAGACGTGATGTTGTTTTTGTACCAAAACCATCAAATAATCCTGGGGTTTTCCATAAAGCAGAAGTAGAACTTTGTGCAAATCTCCATTGTGCCGAACCTGATTCTTCTGTTTGAACTGGGTCAGATGTTAATACTTGGTCTATCAAGAATACACCCAAAACCCCACTTAATTTTTCAGAAAACTGTCCTGCATAACGTACCTCTTGTGTCCATTGGTCATGTCTTGAGTTACCTTGAGATTTTGTTAGCACTGGTAAACCGATAAAGTCTCTATCGTTTGTTGGATCCCAAATCCAGTAACGCCATGCTGTGGTTGAAGTAAGTGTTCCTTTTCCAATTTTAGCATCAACGTTAATCGAAGCACCTCCGAAATCGTTATTAACTCTTAAAGGGGCATCAGCATCAGTGATTCTATCGAATGGATTGGTAGTAGGCAATTTATAATTCAAATCAGCAATAATAGCATTGAATTGACGATAAGCAGCACGCTGCGTAGTAACTACACCAGCCACAACCGTTGCATTTCCATCTGGTCTTTGACGGGCGTTATCCCCAGCAAAAGTAATATTTACATTTTCAGATGGTGTATAAAGTAACTGAGCTCTAAAACCTAAGTTATTTAAGGAATTTGTAGGTTTTAAAGTTGTAGTATTGAAGATTGTTCCATCTCTTTGCGTACCCGAGAATGAAACTCTAGCTGCTAATTTCTTACTAATAGGGCCTGTAATAGAGGCTTTTGTCTGAATGAAATTATAATTTCCATAACTAGTTTCAAAAGTTGCTCCTGTGGTAAAGCTCGGGGCTCTTGTTGTGATGTTAAATGCACCCGCAGTAGTGTTTTTACCAAACAGCGTTCCTTGTGGTCCACGTAATACCTCAATACGGTCAACATCAACAAAGTCAATTGCAGTTGCAGCAGGTCTTGCATAATACACACCGTCAACATAGAAACCAACACCTGGGTCAATACCATCATTTGTAAGACCGAATGACGAACCTAATCCACGGATATTAAGCGTTGTATTTCTACCATTTGATGAATAAAGTTGTACCGAAGGAATCAATTCTTTCAAACGGTTAGGGTTAAATGCTCCTGCATCTTCAGCTTTTGCACCATTAATTACTGAAATAGGAATGGGAATATCTTGGATAGACTCTTGACGACGTCTTGAAGTCACTACAACGTCAGTAAGTTCATTGGTGTTTTCGTCAAGTCTGATTTCGATTTTATCTCCACTTACGATTACTTCTTTTTTCTGATATCCCACAAATGATACAACCACAGTAAAAGGAAGTTTTTGACCAGTAACAAGTGCAAACTCTCCATTTGCATCAGTCGCTGCACCATTGGTAGTTCCTTTAATTGATACTGTAGCACCTATTAAAATTTCATTAGTGCGTGAATCAACAACTCTACCTGATATAGTAGCATTGATAGTAGGTGCGTTTTGGGCAAATAAAAATTTGGGAATAAGAATTACTCCAATTAATAAAGCTAGCTTGAAAAAATGTTTCATTGTAATTGTTTTTTATATAATATTTTTTGTAAAATCTTTAAGAATCTTCATCTAAAACAGATGGTATGTGGTATAATTATTAATAGATTTAACAACAACAACAGCTTTCTAAAAGCATATTTTGTGTTGTTTTAAAGAGCATATTCGAACTTACATTTGTCGAAGATTGCTTTGTTAAGAGGCATTTTGTTTTCATAAATGGGAGGTTTTATATGATTTGGCTTCAAATTTAATATATAGAAATAATATATCCTATCGATTTAGTAGATAATTGAAAAATTATATATAATTCCACGTCTCAATGATGCTCAATGTGCTTAAAATGTTGATTATTTAGCACTTTAGAGCATAATAATGCCCTTATAGTAATATCCCATTCCTATAAAGGCTTTTGTATATTATAAGAAAAATGTAATTTCCTAAAAAGCGTGATAGCCTCCTATAAAAAGAATTTTGTCTTTTTAGCCTTAGCTATGCCTCTATGCTATCACCTATTTTAATATTGCCTTCTTCAATCACTTTGCAAGTAATACCACCGTGACCAAGCATGGCATTATAGCCACCTTCGCCAAGTATATTCTCCATCCTACTGCAAGGATGACATAGTCCAGTCATTTCCAAAATAGCCTCTCCAATTTTGAATCTCTTTTCTTTTAAAGCCAATAGATTAATGCCTTTTACAACAATATTTCGGCGGACTAAAGCAGGATCAATCTCGGATTTTCCTAAAAAAGAGGCTATCGCCTGCAAATGTTCAGCTTGAATCAACGTTACTTGTCTTTTGCTATCCGCATTACCTTTATAGCGGTCGCCATCAAGCCCCGTTCCGATACGAGCCATCGTTTGTTCCACACCTATTACAGGCTGACGAGAGGCTGGACGCACGCCGATATAAACAACCTCGCCCGCTTGGGCAAAGTTGTTCATCAAAGCTTTTAAGGGAGATTCATCTGATAAAAGAGCCATTTTATTGGAAGATTTCTTGGTAAATTTCTGGTTTAAAGCCTATCGCAACGATATTATCTGCTTCAATAATAGGTCGTTTAATGATAGAAGTATGCTTTAACATCAATTCGGTAGCTGTTTGGGCATCAGTTGCCTTTTCTTCGTCACTTAATTTTTTCCAAGTAGTGCCTGCGCGATTAATTAATACATCCCAAGGTTTTTGTGTAAGCCATTCCTCCACTTTCTCTTTAGTAAGCCCGTCTTTTTTATAATTATGAAACTCGAAAGGAATATCATTTTCTTTTAGCCAAGTCATGGCTTTTTTCATTGTATCACAGTTGGCGATACCGTAAATTTTGTACATGGATTTTAATGGTGATTTAGTGAATTGTGAGTGAGTGATTTTCTTAACGATAATATCACATAACACACAAATAACTTTAATAGAACCCCAAAAAACATTAATTGTTTCTTGAAGAAATATCAAAGTTAATTTAGTAACCTTATTTCCTATAATCCAAAGGTGGTTTTCTATCCCCTGCCAATGATTTATATTCAAATATTTTACTGCCACGTCTTTTATATAACTCTTCTTTTGACTCTTCTATGAGCTTGGTGTCTTTAAATAGATTTTGGGCAGTAAGGGCAATCGTTTCTGCGGCATTAATCATTCCTTTGTGACCAATACTCATGCCATTACAAGCCACAGCCTGCCAACTATGTGCAGGTACACCCGTTACCCATGTAGCAGTTGATAAACCCGCAGTAGGCGTTACCCAACTAACATCGCCCACATCTGTTGAAGCAGGGAAAGATAAACCGGAGGTGTAAGGTCTAACTTCTTGAGCCTCCTTTAGTGGTGCAAGGCTTTGTGAATTAACGGTTAAACGTATCTTTTCAGCAAAGTCTGTTTCTTCAGGAGTGTATTTTACACCACCTACCTTTTCTAAGCTTTTTTGCATCTCTTTCGCTAACACATCATTAGGCAATAAATTGTATAAGCCTGCTAATACCTCAAAAGTCATCTTGGTTTCTGTACCCAAAGCGGCTGCTTCAGCAGTTTTCATCACCCTCTTCCATACTTCTTCTAGTCCTTGAGCTGATGGATTTCTAACTGTATATTCTACCATAGCATAATCTGGGACAATATTTGACGTAAGTCCACCATTTTTGATGACATAATGAATCCTTGTTTCTGGTGAAATATGTTCACGCATCATGTTTACCATATAGTTCATGGCTTCTACAGCATCTAGAGCCGAACGTCCTTTTTCGGGACTAGCCGAAGCGTGTGCCGCTAAACCAGAAAAACTAAAATTGGCTACCCTGTAAGCCAAAGACGAATTTGGACTTGCATTATTATTATCACCAGGGTGCCAATGCAATACAGCATCAATATCTTTAAATACACCTTCTTTTACCAAATAAGTTTTTCCTCCGCCAGCACCTTCTTCGGCAGGTGTACCTATCAAACGAATAGTCCCTTTGATTTTGGCTTTTTCCATCCAGTTTTTTGTCGCAATTGCCGCTGCAACGGAACCAACCCCAAAAAGATTATGTCCACAACCATGTCCATAAGCATTTACATATTTTGCTTTTCTAAAAGGAACAGCCTCTTGAGACAAACCTGGCAAAGCATCCATTTCTGCCAAAATACCTATCGTCGGATACCCCGAACCATAAGTAGCTACAAAAGCTGTTTTCATTTCTCCAACACCTCTTTTTACTTGAAAGCCTGCATTGGTTAATTCAGTGATTAATAATTCTGAAGTTTTATCTTCTAAATAACCCGGTTCGGCTAATTGCCAAATTTTATCAGAAATTGCCGTGTATTGTTTATACTTCTGATTGAGTTCATCAGTGATTTCTTGCTGAGCAGAGCTTAAACGAAAAAGCAACAAACAAATAATTAAAAGAGGTAAGGATTTTTTCATGATTTAGTTTTGGTTGAGGGGGTGAATATATTTAAAAATTATGCCTTTTGGTATCAAAAACAATATTTACTATTAGGGTGCGACTTAAGTCGCATCCTAATAGTAAGGGGACATTTATTATCGTGTTAGATTAAATTTCCAAGAAAATACCCTTCTTCAACCTATTGCATTTAACTTTTATTCTTCTCAAATTAATCATTTTAACTTAAAGCTTACTACTTCTCAGCAATCATCTTCTTCAATCCCAGCATTTCATCACGCAATTTGGCTGCGATAACGAAATCTAGTTCCTTGGCGGCTTTTTCCATATCTGCTGTTACTTTCTTCAACTGCTTTTGTAATTCATCCTTACTCATGTACGCCATTACAGGGTCGGCGGCCATGGCTACTTCTTTAGATTCTTCATAATAATTGGTTTTCTTAGTAGATTTACCCATTACATCAGCAATAGAAGTTTGCTCCATGATTTTTTCTTTCGACTTCAAGATGGTTTTTGGTGTAATGCCATTTACAGCATTGTATTCCATCTGAATGGTTCTTCTACGATTGGTTTCATCAATCGCTTTTTCCATAGACCCCGTAATACGGTCGGCATACATCAACACTTTTCCTTGGTCATTTCTAGCCGCACGACCTATCGTTTGTATTAATGAGCGAATATCGCGTAAGAAACCCTCTTTATCAGCATCCATAATGGCTACTAAAGATACCTCGGGTAAGTCTAACCCCTCACGCAATAGGTTTACCCCTACTAACACATCAAACACACCCATTCTCAATTCTCTAAGAATCTCTACACGTTCTAACGTCTTGATTTCCGAGTGAATGTAGCGACATTTTACCCCTACTTTATCCAAATATTTAGATAACTCCTCTGCCATTCTTTTGGTCAATGTCGTTACTAAAACCCTTTGTTCACGCTCTATCCTGATATAAATTTCCTCTAGTAAATCATCAATTTGGTTTAAGCTTGGGCGTACTTCAATTTCTGGATCCAATAATCCTGTCGGACGAATAATTTGTTCTACAACTACCCCTTCCGAACGCCTTAATTCATAGTCGGCAGGCGTTGCTGATACAAACACAGTTTGTCCCGTGATATTCTCAAATTCTTGGAACGTAAGCGGACGGTTATCCATCGCCGAAGGCAAACGGAAACCATAATCTACCAAAGCCTCTTTTCTAGAACGGTCACCACCCCACATAGCCCTGATTTGTGGCATGGTAGCATGGCTTTCATCAACGACCAATAAGAAATCATCTGCAAAGAAATCTAAGAGACAGAAAGGTCTTTGCCCAGGTTTGCGTTGGTCGAAATAACGAGAATAATTTTCGATCCCAGAGCAATACCCTAATTCTCGCATCATTTCTAAATCAAATTCTGTTCTTTGTTTAATGCGTTCAGCTTCTTGCATTCGACTTTCACTTTCAAAAAACTTGATTTGTGATACCAAGTCATCTTGGATATAATTGATGGCATTCATCAAGACATCCCTCCCAGTTACAAAAAGATTGGCAGGGAAAATAGCAATCATTTTTTCGTCCGAAATCTTCTTGCCCGTTTGTGGATTGATGCGTTGAATAGCCTCTATTTCATCACCAAAGAAAATAATTCGATAGCCAAAATCAGCATAAGGCAAACAAATATCAACGGTATCGCCTTTTACCCTGAAAGTACCCCGTGTAAATTCTACCTCAGTGCGGGCGTACAGGATTTCTACCAAGCGATACAGAAACTGATTACGAGAGATGATTTCACCCACACCAAAACGAAGAATACTTTTGCGATACTCTTCTGGATTCCCCATACCATAAATACAAGAAACCGAAGCGATAACAATAACATCTCTACGACCTGACATTAAAGCAGAAGTAGTTGCCAAACGAAGTTTATCAATTTCCTCATTGATGGCAAGGTCTTTTTCAATATAAGTATTGGTAGAAGCAATAAAGGCTTCTGGCTGATAATAGTCGTAGTAAGAAACGAAATATTCAACCGCATTTTCTGGGAAAAACTGTTTGAATTCTCCATAAAGCTGTGCGGCTAACGTTTTGTTATGACTCAAAATCAAGGTAGGACGATTCAACTGTGTAATCATATTAGCCACAGTAAATGTCTTACCTGAGCCCGTCACACCGAGCAATGTTTGAGATTGTTCGCCATTTTGAACCCCTTCTACCAATTTCGCAATAGCTTGGGGTTGGTCACCAGTAGGTTTATATTCTGAAACAAGTTTGAAGTCCATATATTATTTAGGATAATACGATTTTAGATGAAGTTTTTAAGAGTAATGCCCTTTAAAAAGTATTTATAAAATTACAAAAAAGCACCTACAAAAGATAGCCATACAAAACAAACACATATAGTAATGTGATAGTTTATCAGTAAATTAACTTCATAAAATCAAAAACACTCAATTCATGAATAAATTAACGTTATGCTCTGTTATCAGTATTTTGATAATAGTGTCTGCTTGTTCCAAAGAAAGCACGGTAGCACAAGTACCCACCCCTGTTACCCCCGCACCAACAGCCCCAATTGTTTACGAGTTCGAAAGTACGCCAATTTGGGCAGATGAATTTGATAAAGATGGATTGCCCGACAGCAAAAAGTGGAATTATGACGTAGGTGGAAGCGGTTGGGGTAACAATGAACTAGAATATTATACCAAAGAAAACCTTAAAAATGCTAGGGTAGAAAATGGAAAGCTAGTCATTGAAGCTATCAAAGAAAACTTTAATGGCAATAGTTATACCTCTGCTCGATTAGTAACGAAAGGCAAGGGCGATTTTTTATACGGTCGTTTTGAAATCAAAGCCAAGCTACCGGCAGGAAGGGGTACTTGGCCTGCTATTTGGATGTTGGCAACCGAGCAAAGTTATAGTAATAAGTATTGGCCTGATAATGGTGAAATAGATATTATGGAACACGTTGGGTATGACCCTGGTAGAGTACACGCCTCAATACATACAAAATCTTTTAACCATGTAATTGGTACACAAGTAACAACCAATATGATGGTGGATGATTTCGATAAGGCTTTTCATGAGTATAGGCTAGATTGGACACCCAATAAAATAGAAATGTACATAGACGCTAAGCTATATTTTACTTTTGAGAATACTGGGAAGGGTTTTGCAGAATATCCATTCGATAAAAAATTCCATCTACTACTCAACCTAGCCGTTGGTGGAAATTGGGGAGGAGTAAAAGGGGTTGATGAAAGCGTTTTCCCACAACGCATGGAAGTAGATTATGTGCGTATTTATGCATTAAAGAAATAGAGTATTTTTAATAACATCTTGCTTTAGCAATTGTAAAAACTAAAACTTACTCAACCTTGATTATGAGAAAAATATTAATCGTTTGCTTATTTGCGCTGATTTCCAATAACATACTTGCCCAAAAAAAGTATGAAGCCAATTGGGAATCCATCGATTCCAGACCAGTTCCTGCTTGGTTTGAAGATGCTAAATTCGGTATTTTTATTCACTGGGGGCTTTTCTCTGTACCCGCTTGGGGACCTACTGCTAAAGATGGCGTAGGCATTTATGACCGTTATTCAGAATGGTATTGGAAAGGAATATCTGACCCCAATCGTAAAAGTTATGCAGCCTTCACAAAGTTTCATAACAATACCTACGGCAAAGATTTTCAGTACCAAGATTTTACCAAAGATTTTAAATGCGAACTTTTTGACCCTAACGAATGGGCAAAAGTATTTGAAGATGCAGGAGCCAAATATGTAGTGTTGACGTCGAAGCATCATGAAGGATATACCCTTTGGCCAAGTAAAGAATCATGGAATTGGAATTCAGTTGACTTGAATCCTCATAGAGATTTAGCAGGAGATTTGATGAAATCTGTGCGTAATAAAGGTTTACGCATGGGTTATTATTACTCATTGTACGAATGGTTCAATCCGCTTTATAAAGCGAATGTGAATAAATATGTTGACGACCACATGATACCACAAATGAAAGATTTGGTGACTCGCTATAAACCAGATGTATTGTGGACAGATGGCGAGTGGGACCATCCGTCTGAAACGTGGAAAAGTACAGAGTTCTTATCATGGCTATATAATGAATCGCCAGCCAAAAATGATATTGTAGTAAACGACCGTTGGGGCAAAGAAACAAGGGCCAAACACGGAGGGATTTACACAACAGAGTATGATTTAGTACATGACCAAAACGCTACAGGTATGGAAATAAATCATCCTTGGGAGGAATGCAGAGGAATAGGCTCATCTTTTGGTTTTAGTAGAAATGAAATGTTAGATGATTATTCTACGTCAGAGCAGTTAATTCATATTTTGGTAGATAAAGTAGCACGCGGAGGTAATTTGTTATTAAACATTGGCCCTGCTGCCGACGGTACAATTCCTGTAATTATGCAACAACGTTTGCGTGACATTGGTAAATGGCTGAAAGTAAACGGAGATGCTATTTATGGTACTAGAAAATGGACGAATAGCCCGAAGGTAGATAAAGACACAAAAGTGTATTTTACTGCCAAAGGAAAAGATTTGTATGTAATCACTACTAAGTGGCAAGATAGCCCCATCGTTGTAGCAGGCATTAAAACAGGCAAAGTGCAAATGTTAGGTTTTAAAGGGACTATAAAAACAAGTATTAAAGGAGATAAATTAACCATTACTCCTCCAGCACTTTCGCCAGCAACAAACCCTTCAGACTATGCGTGGGTGTATAAAATTGAAGGAGTATTATAAAAGTACATATATACGTTGATGACCAAAAATGAAAAAACACTTATAGCGATAGCATATTGTTTTACAAAGGTCTATATACGTTAATAATCAAAAACCCGTCGGTCAAAGACTGACGGGTTTGTTTGTTTCACTCTCAAAATTAAATTTTGACTCTTCGTCCTTCGCTGATTATAGGCGTTTGGCTTCTTCCCAATACACATCCATTTCAGCTAAGGTCATATCTTGTAAGGCTTTGCCTTGTTCTTTTGCTCTTAATTCTAAGTGTTGAAAACGCTTGATAAACTTTTTGTTAGTTCGCTCCAAAGCAGTTTCTACATTAATGTTAATAAACCTTGCGTAATTTACCAAAGAAAAAAGTAAATCTCCAAATTCAGCTTCAGCTTTGTCGATGTTAATTGCTTGATTGTCAATAACATTAAATTCGTTCTTGAATTCATCCATTTCCTCCTCTACCTTTTCCCACACTTGATGTTTTTCTTCCCAATCAAAACCAGCACCTCTTGCTTTTTCCTGAATCCTCATGGCTTTTACCAAAGATGGCAATGATTTTGGAACACCTTCTAGCACCGATTTATTCCCTTCTTTCAGTTTTAAAGCCTCCCAATTTTGCTTAACCTGTTCTTCGTTTTCAACCTTTACATCCCCATAAATATGCGGGTGACGATGGATTAATTTTTCACATAAACCATTCAATACGTCGGCAATATCAAAAGTATTAGTTTCTGAAGCAATTTTTGAATAAAACACCAAATGCAACATCACATCTCCGATTTCCTTCTTAATTTCCTTCATATCGCCTTCAATAATGGCATCTGAAAGTTCATAAGTTTCCTCAATCGTTAGATGTCTGAGAGATTCAATCGTCTGTTTTTTATCCCAAGGACATTGCTCTCTGAGTTCGTCCATGATAGTAAGGATACGGTCGAAAGCTATTAATTGATTTTGTCGTGTTGCTGATAAAGTGTCAAAATTCATGTGCTATATTTTTGAATACAAAAGTAAGGGATTGTGAGGATAGTTATGAGGTTAAATGATGTGAATGTAGATTAATAATTAGATGAAAGTGCAGCTTACCAAATAACTTCAAGTCCTTCTGATTGATATAAATGTACATTAGCATCAGCACTAATAAGAGGTATGCTCATTTGTATTGCTAGCCAAATTAACATTTTATCAAAAGGGTCTTTATGATATGTTGCTTTAAGGTGATGATACGTGCTGGTATTTTTAGCTTCTAGTGAAAGAATAGTAAAACCATGCTTTTCTGCCCAGTGTGGGAGTTCTTCAGGAATAATATTGTCAATTTTAAGTTTTCCGAGTGAGAACTTTAATGATATTTCCCAAAACGATAATGCACTTATTAGAATTTCATTATTTGTATCTGAAAGGATGTCAATTACTTGAGAGGGTAGTTTATTTCTATTACTAATTGCCCAGATAAAAGTATGTGTATCTAATAGGTATTTCATAGATTTAAAAATTCTTCTTCTGTAATTTTGCCGTCACCAATCCACTCAAAAGTAGCTTTTCCTTCGAGCAAACCTAATTGTCTTTTGGGTTGTTCTGAATGTAATTCAGGGACTATATAAGCTATTACTTTTTTGTTTTTACCAAAAGCAATCGCTATTTCTTCTCCATCTTGAACTTTTTTTAACACCTCAGAGAAATTATTCTTTATATCACTCACGGTTAAAGTTTTCATATCTTGATATTTTATCCATTAAATATACATTTTTATCATCACGATATCAAAAATAATCTATCCGATTAGCTTGATGATATAATCATCAGATGAAGGTAAGGTATATTTTTACTAATATTTAAATAATAAGGGAGAACAAAATTATTTTGTTCTCCCTTATTATTTCTACAACTTCCATCCCTCACGATATTCTCTTTTCACAAACTGATTAGCTTCGTCAAAATTGGTGATTCTCATTTCTTTACCATCCCAAAGAAGTTTCTTTCTGCCGTTATAATCAAATTCTTGTAGCCATTGCTTGTCTTTTTTAGGGGAACGGAAGAAGTAGCTTCTAATCGCCAAATTACCCATTAGTACAGCTTCTGACATTGGCCCTGAGTAATCAAAAGAAGAACTCAAAGGTCTATGCTTGCCATAACCATCTCTACAAGCCTGTAACCATTGTTGATAATGGCCGGCACCGTCTGCTCCCACTACTCTTTCTATCGTTATTGGTAGCTTTTCGCCTTTTGCTTTTAAGCTATCATTACCCCACAACGTAGGGTTTGAACCATAAACACCACACATCATTACGCCCTTAGTTCCCATTAATAATACACCGCCACTCCAGTCGCCAAGCTTCACATCAGCTGGAATTTCATCAGGACGCTCAGGCATTAATCCGCCATCATACCAAGTCATTTTTACATCAGATTTGCCTTTTCTTGGAAATTTCAAGTGAATCATCGAAGCCGCAGGATAACTCTCAGGAAAATAACCTTCTTTGAAAGGTTCTGTCCAAGCAGTATTCGCAATACTACATTCTACTTCTGAAGGATACCCCAAGCCTAATACTCTATAAGGTGGGTCCATCATGTGGCAAGCCATATCGCCCAAAGAACCAGTCCCGTAATTTACCCAACCACGCCAGTTGAATGGATGATACCCTGGCTGATAGTCTTCCCAAGGTGCTGGTCCTAGCCATAAATCCCAATCTACCTCTTTAGGTACTTCTACTTTAGCAGTTGGTTTCGCAATTCCTTGTGGCCACACAGGACGGTTTGTCCAAACGTGTACGCGTGATACTTCACCTATTAACCCTGCTTTATACCATTCCATCATTCTTCGCACACCATCTCCCGAAGACCCTTGGTTTCCCATCTGCGTTACTACTCTTTGCTGTACAGCAGCTTCAGTCATTTTACGAACTTCGTAAATATTATGTGCCAATGGCTTTTGTACATAAACGTGTTTGCCCAAACTCATTGCTGCCATTGCAGACACATAGTGCGTATGGTCTGGTGTAGAAACCGTTACAGCATCAATATTATCTTTTTCTTTCTCGAGCATGATGCGGAAATCCTTGTACTTTTTGGCAGCAGGAAATTTCTCGACCGATTGCTTCATTTGCCTGTCGTCGATATCACAAAGAGCCGCAATATTGTTCCTACCACTATCGTAAGCCCCTAGGATATCCGACCAACCCTTGCCTCCGCAACCGATAGCCGCAATATTGAGTTTATCTGAAGGAGCAATGAACCCTTTTCCTCCTAATACATGGCGAGGTACGATATAGAAACCTGCAGCAGCCAATGAGCTTTTCTTGAGAAAATCCCGTCTAGAATTATTTTCCATAGTTTAGACTCCTCCCCAAGGAGTATTATTAATATTGACTGATTCAAAGGGGGAAAAATGAATCAGTTTGATTTTAGTTTTTGCTGAATTATTGATAAACAATATAGGATATTATTTATCAATAATGAAAGATAACATACCTTAAATTAGCCTTTGTACTGTGATATGATGAACAGATTTTGTTATTTTGAAGAAAGGATTACAAATACTTCATTATACACATGAAAATCGAAACATTAGCAATACAGTCTACCCAAATGCATGATGCCAATGCAGGAGCTGTTATTTCGCCTATTTATTTATCAACTACTTTTGAGCGTGAAACTGACGGCTCTTATGCACATGGATACGTTTATTCACGAGCGGATAATCCCAATCGTCAACTATTAGAAAAAAGTATGGCATTGCTTGAAAACGGAGCCGTAGGCTTGGCTTTTGCTTCGGGTATGGCTGCCACTACGGCATTGTTTCAAAGCCTAAAATCAGGTGACCACATCATCACGCCAGACGATGCTTATTATGCTACGAATGTATTGATTACAGAGGTATTTGGACAATGGGGCTTATCATTGACTACCGTTGATATGACCGATTTATCAGCCGTAAAAGCGGCGATTCGACCTAATACAAAACTATTTTGGATAGAAACGCCCTCTAATCCACAATTAAAAATTACTGACATCGAAGCCATCAGTAAAATAGCGAAAGAAATTGGTGCATTGGTAGCAGTAGATAATACGTGGGCAACACCAGTTTTACAGCAACCTATCAATTTAGGTGCAGATATCGTGATGCATTCTACTACCAAGTATTTCGGTGGACATAGCGATGTATTAAGCGGTGCCTTAATCATTAAAGAAGAAGGGGAATTATCAAATAAACTACGAAATATTCAAAGATTAACAGGTGGTGTACCCTCTCCTTTTGAATCTTGGTTGGTAGCCAGAGGTATCAAAACGTTAGTATTAAGAGTAAAAGCTCAGACAGATAATGCAAAAAAACTAGCTGAATTTCTAAGTACACATCCACAGGTAGAAGTTGTTCATTATCCAGGATTAGCAAGCCATCCTCAACACGAAATTGCTAAAAAGCAAATGTTGAATGGTTTTGGTGCAATGTTGTCAGTACAAATAAAAGGGGATGCACAAAATGCTATGGCTGTAACGGGAAAGCTTAAACTATTCACTACCGCAACTAGCTTAGGAGGTGTAGAAAGTTTAATAGAACATCGTAAATCTGTAGAAGGAATTGATAGCCCTACACCAGAGAACCTCCTGAGGGTATCCGTTGGATTAGAAAGTATTGATGATTTAATAGAAGATTGGAAACAGGCATTAGCATAATAATAGAAAGGGAGCATCTTAGCTCCTTTTTTTGTGGTCTTTTAAGAACATCAATGAACAAGAAAAAAATAAAGTCGGGTAAATTGTTATGCAAGCATACTATTTTATATATTTGAATATTAATCTCAAAAATTTAAAACTTTATTTAACATGAGTGATTCAATCTTTCAAGGCTTTAATCTTCAGTTATCTGAAGAACACCTAGCTGTACAACAAGCTGCTCGTGATTTTGCTCAAACAGAGTTACTCCCCGGAGTAATTGAACGTGATGAAAAAGAATATTTTCCTGAAGAATTAGTGAAGAAAATGGGAGAGCTTGGCTTTCTGGGAATGATGGTTTCGCCTGAATATGGTGGAGGTGGTATGGATACTATTTCTTATGTATTAGCCATGGAAGAATTATCTAAAGTAGATGCTTCTGCTTCGGTAATGGTTTCTGTGAATAATTCTTTGGTTTGTTATGGGTTAGAGGCTTTCGGCACTGAAGCACAAAAGCAAAAATACCTTGTCCCTCTAGCAAAAGGGGAAATCATCGGGGCATTCGCTCTATCAGAGCCAGAAGCGGGTTCAGATGCTACTTCTCAACATACTATTGCAGAGGATATGGGGGATTATTACCTACTGAATGGTACTAAAAACTGGATTACCAATGGTGGTAGAGCTAGCGTATATCTCGTAATGGCACAAACGCATCCAGAATTAGGGCACAAAGGGATCAATTGTTTGATTGTCGAGCGAGGCATGGAAGGGTTCCAGATAGGTAAGAAAGAGAAAAAATTAGGTATTCGCGGGTCAGATACGCATTCTTTGATGTTTACTGACGTGAAAGTACCGAAAGAAAATAGAATTGGTGCCGACGGTTTTGGTTTTAAATTCGCCATGTCAACCTTAAATGGTGGTAGAATTGGCATTGCTGCTCAGGCTTTAGGCATTGCTTCTGGGGCTTATGAATTATCCATAAAATATGCAAAAGAGCGGAAATCATTTGGTAAAGCCATTGCTGAACACCAAGCTATCCAGTTTAAACTTGCTGATATGGCGACTAGTATTGAGGCCGCTCGTTTACTTTGTTTCAAGGCCGCTTTTGATAAAGACCAGCATCGAAGTTACGTAGAGTCGGCGGCAATGGCGAAACTATTTTGTTCGCAGGTGGCAATGGATACTACTATCGAGGCCGTACAAATACACGGAGGATATGGCTTTGTGAAAGAATATCACGTAGAAAGAATGATGCGGGATGCAAAAATAACACAGATTTATGAAGGCACTTCTGAAATCCAGAAGATGGTGATAGCCAGAGAAATTTTAAAATAAAAAAAGGAGGGCTAAACCCTCCTTTTTTTTATTCTGCTAATATTCCCTGAAGTATTTTAACAGCTTTTGCTAAAATAATTTCTAATTGAGCAAATTCAGATTTTATGATTTCGATATCTTCCTTGGCTAAAGCTTTGCTTTCAAGTGACTTTAAAATGCCACCTTCATTGACGCCCATTGATGAGAAAGAAGATTTTAATTTATGAGCTGTCGCTTTAATGCCGGGGTAATTTACTTCGCTGATAGCTTTTCTAAGGATATCAAACTCAATAGGCATTTGGCTCAAATATAACTCAATAATCTCTTGCTCAAATTCTTTGTTACCATCAGATAATTCCTGTAAATAGGATAAATCCACGATTCCATCTAGATTTTCTTCCATAGTACTAACTTTGTTTTGATCGTTTAGTTCTGCATAATTTATGATTTTCTCAAATAATTCCTGAGGGACAAAAGGCTTTGGGATATAGTCATTCATACCAATCGAAATACATTTTTCCTTTTCTCCAACCAATGAATGTGCAGTCATTGCGATAATTGGCGTGTTTATTTGTAATTGTTTTCTAATATATTCAGTAGCTTGATACCCATCCATTTCGGGCATTTGTAAATCCATCAAAATTACTTCATATTCGTTTATTTGTACCTTTTCAGTAGCAATTTTTCCATTTTCTGCTAAATCAACATCAAAACCAAACTTAGAGAGTACTTTTAAGGCTAATTTTTGATTCAAAGGATTGTCTTCTACCAAAAGTACTTTTATTTGTCGGTCACTTTTAAGTACTGAGTTTTTAGCATCATTATCGTTGACTTTGTCCTTAACATCTATACCGAATGGTAAGCTAAAACAAAACGTTGAGCCTTTGCCTGGGCTACTTTCCACCCATAGTTGGCCATCTTGAAGTGCCACTAATGATTTGGAAATACTTAAACCCAAGCCTGTTCCACCATATTTTCTAGTAGTATCGCTATCTGCCTGAGTAAATCTGTCAAAAATAGAATCTAGCTTTTCGTTTGAAATGCCTATTCCTGTATCCATTACACTAAACAAAATTACACATTCTGTGGAAGACTCTTTGCTTAACTCCACTAAAATCTTTACTCTACCTTTTTCAGTAAATTTAATAGCATTGTTCGTAAGGTTCAGTAAAATCTGGTTTAAACGTGTAGGGTCACCAATAACAAACGTAGGAATATTTTCATCAATGATACTGCTTAATTCCAGTCCTTTTTCTTTGGCCTTATGATTTAAAACAGCTTTAGCATTTTTCAATAAATCTTTGATGTTAAAAGATATTTTTTCAATAACAATATGGCCTGATTCGATTTTTGAAATATCAAGAATATCATTGATGATTCCCAATAAGTTTTCTGAAGCAATATTGATATTTGATACATAATCACGTTGTTCCTCTTCTAATTCAGTATCCTTCAATAAATTAGAAAAGCCAATAATAGCATTCATGGGCGTACGAATCTCATGGCTCATATTAGCCAAAAAGGTATCTTTCGCAAGGGCATTTTGTTCAGCCGTTTCTTTTGCTTTTATTAATTCTTTTTCCATCAGAATTCTATCTGTTATATCTACAGCATTTCCAATTATGTATTGTTGTCCTTCAATAAGCTCAGACAGTACATTATTATATAGCCATGTTCTATGCGACCCGTTTTTATGGATTACCTTCATCAGTCCTTTGCTTCTACCAGTAGCTGTAATCTCTTGAAGGTACATTTTTACTCCCTTGATAGAAGATTCTGGAATAATATCAAACAAACTTTTTCCTAAAATTTCTTCTTTCGTATAGCCAATCAAATCTGCTCCCGCAGGATTTATCGTCAGAATGTTACCATAAATATCATGAGTACCCATGAGCCCTTGCGTATTCTCAAAGAACCCTCTATGTCTGTTTTCACTCATTAAAAGTTGGTTTTCCCAAACCTTTTTCTCGGTAATATCTTTACCAATTCCCATGAAACCAGTAATGACATTGTGGTTGTCTCTTAAAGAAGTAACAGAAAGTTCTACTGTCAACTTAGATTTATCTTTTCTAATATAAGTCCACTCATTAGTGTCTGCTACTCCTAATCTCGCCTTCGCATGAAATACTTCATGCCCCGGTTCTATCGTGGTATGTAGTTCTTCTGATAATTCTTTGGCTCGTTTTTCTACTTCGTCTTTATCATGAATGATTTCAGGAGTCACTTTACCAATCACCTCCTCTGCTTTATACCCCAACATCAATTCAGCACCACGATTGAATGTTTTAATAGTACTATTATTAGGGTCAACAGATATGATAGAATACTCTGTACCATCCAGAATAATATTCTGAATTTCAGAAAGTTTTTCAACTTCAACTTCTAAACGCTTATAGTCGGTAATATCTCTGGCAATGGCATAAATTGTTCCTGTTTCTTTATCAGGTGTAGCTACCCATTCCAAGAATTTATAACCGCCAGATTTCGTTTTAAAACGATGTGTAAAATTTAATGAGCTAGTAGTCTCGTTCTCTAGTTTATCAATTTCCTGTTTTGTTGCCTCAATATCGTCTGGATGTATGAAATTAAAAAATGATTTATCAATTAAATCTACGCCATCCCATCCCAGCGTTTTGCAAAATGCTGGATTTATTTTTTTTAAATATCCTTCAATTTTTGCAATACAAATCATGTCTCTCGACTCTAAGAATAGCTTCTCGTAGTTTTTGAGTACCATTCTTTCTTTTCTCGCCACAAGCTGTGCCGCTACTTCCTTCGCTAGAATCGTTAATGCTAACTGCTGATCTTCATTGAGTTTTTTTACTTTATTATCAATAACACAGAGTGAACCAAGGGCATATCCATCAGGGTCAATCAAGGGATAACCAGCGTAGAATCGAACATTTGGAAAATCATTAACGAGTATATTATTTTTAAATCGATCATCTAAAAGAGCATCTTCTACCTCAAAAATTGTATCTCCTACAATAGTGTACTGACAAAATGAAATATCTCTAGCCGTTTGATTAGCGTCTAAACCTATATTAGATTTAAACCATTGTCTATCTTTATCAATTAACGAAATCAAAGAAATAGGTACTCCGCATATTACAGATGCTAATTTTGTAAGCCTATCAAACTCTTCTTCGGGCAAAGTATCAAGTATATTATACTCATCTAATGCCTTTAACCGCAAATCTTCATTTGCTGGTATGGGTAATTCATTTTTCTCCATGATCGAAGTATATTTAATAAAATAATAAGGAGTCGACAATGGATATTGTTAGTAGATACTATCAAATAATGCTAACAATCAGTCAAAAATAATAACTATTCCAAAGTATGACTTCGTATTTTGCAAAGAAATTTATGCTAGAATACAAAAATTAATTTGCTGTTTACTCAAAAAAAATTATGAACAAGGGTTCATATCATTTATTAACTACTCTTCATTTTTAGCAATGGTCAAATTTTGATAAAAAACCTATGTCAATACAAGCATTATTCATGCCATTTAAACATGACATAAAATTTTATCCTAATACTTTTACGTTATTTATATTTTCATGTACTTTGCCATTAATAAAGCCTACTATTTTGTTAAACAAATCTTTTGGTGAAAAAGGTTTGGTAATATAATCATTCATACCAACAGCCATACACTTTTCTTTTTCGCCTATTAATGAATGTGCCGTCAGGGCAATAATGGGCGTATTATTTTTAAGCGTATTCCTAATATAGCTTGTGGCTTGATAGCCGTCCATTTCAGGCATTTGCAAATCCATCAAAATTACATCATATTCATGCTTTTGTACCTTCATTACTGCTATTTTTCCATTCTCAGCAAGCTCAGGGAAAAAGCCAAATCGCTCTAATACTTTTAATGCAAGCTTTTGGTTTAATACATTGTCTTCCGCTAATAATATTTTCACTTTGTGAGTAGGGTCTATCGGTAAAAGATGGGTTTCTTGTTTTAACATTACCGTATCATTTACCTTTCTAAAAGTTAGGTTAAAATAAAAAGTTGACCCCTCATTTGGCTGACTTTCTACAAAGATATTACCTTTCTGTTTTTCTATTAATAGTTTAGAAATACTTAACCCTAAGCCCGTACCCCCATATTTTCTGGTAGTATCCGAGTTCGCCTGAGCGAAACGGTCGAATATGACGGTTTGTTTATCTTGGGGTATTCCTATACCCGTATCCATGATTTTGAATAAAATAGAATATTCTTCGGCTGTTTCTGATTGTAATTCTAGTACGATTTTTACCGAACCTTTTTCAGTAAACTTAATGGCATTATTGGTAAGGTTTAAAAAAATCTGATTCAGCCTTGTTGGGTCTCCAATTACTGTTACTGGGATATTATCAGGCACAAAACAGTCTAGTTCCAACCCTTTGCCAAGTGCTTTATAAGTAAGCACTGCTTTTACGTTCTTAACCAGTTCATGAAGATTAAAAGGAACAGATTCTATCACTAAATGACCTGATTCAATTTTAGAAAGATCCAGAATATCATTAATTATTCCTAAAAGATTTTCTGCCGCAGTATTAATATTTGATACAAACTCTTTTTGTTCCGAATCTAATTTGGTTTCTTTTAATAGATTAGCAAAACCTGTTATGGCATTCATCGGCGTACGTATTTCATGGCTCATATTGGCTAGAAAAACATCCTTCGCATGGGCATTTCTTTCTGCTGATACTTTGGCACTTATCAACTCACGCTCCATTTTAATCCGTTCTGTCATATCGACAGAGTTTCCGATAACATATTTTCTGCCATCTAACAATTCAGCTAATACATTATTTGAAAGCCAAGTTCTAAATGAACCATTTTTATGTACAACCTTCACTAACCCTTTGTATGAATGATTCACCGCAATTGATTCAAGATACCTTTGTATTTTATCTCTAGTTCTTTCAGGGGTAATATCAAATAGACTTTTAGTCAAAAATTCATCTGTAGTATAGCCTAATAGGGCTGCACCCGCAGGGTTAACAGTTAAAAAGTTTCCTTCAAGGTCATGTGTACACATCAGACCTTGTGAGTTTTCAAAGAAACCGCGATGTTCTTCTTCACTTAATAACAGTTTGCGTTCCCACGTTCTTTTAGCAGTAACATCTTGTACTTGCCCGATTACGTTAAGAGGTTTTCCTTTATGGTCTCTGACGATGGTTGCTACTAGCTCAACCCAAACGTTAGTATTATTTTTAGTAATGTAACGATTCTGAAAAGAGATAACTGAGGATACCCCCGACAAGAGTTTTAAAAAGAAATCATCACTCATCTTTAAATCATCAGGATGTATTAAGTCTCTGATATTTAATGACAAAAGTTCTGTTTTGTCATATTGAGTAATGGATGAAAAAGCCTCGTTTACTTCGATAAATGTACTCGTGGCAAGTTCGGCAATAAACATACCTGTTGCGGCATTATCAAAGGTTTGTCTGAACCTTTCTTCGCTCAAAGATATTTGCTTATCCTTTACCTTTTTCTCGTGAATATCCTGAAAAGTACCATACAACCGAACGCATTTATGCTGTTCAATAATTGTCTTTGCCGTTACCCTTACCCATTTTTTTAAACCTTTCTGTGTAATGATTTGTACTTCTAAGTCAAAATCATCGCCATATTTAACAGCTTTGATAATGGCTCTGATGATAGCCTTTCTACTTTTGCCATTTCTAAAGAAATACAGGGATTCTTTAAAAGTAGGTTCATAGTCAGGGTCAACTTCGTGTAGTTCCCGCGTAATTGCTGACCAAAAGAAAGTCTTTTTCTCTATATCTATTTCCCATCTGCCAACACGCGCTACATTATTAGTGATATCCAGTATTTCAGCAAGCCTAGAAACGTTTATTTCACTTTGCTGTAATTTACTATGGTCTTTGCCAAAGATATTTAAACTGCTATTGGCACTAGAAAGTACAAACCATTCAATTGTTTTATAGCTGCCTTCTTTCGTTTTAATTTGATTAACAAACTGACCAGAGCTATTAGTCAATAAAATATTTTTTAGGCGATTGATACTTGTTAATTTATCATTTGCATGAATTAATTCATCTATCGATTTTCCTATAATTTCGTTGTGCTCCCAACCTAATACCTGATGGAAAGAAGTATTAGCATTAATGAATTTCAGTTCTGTATTTAAAGTTGCAATTAAATCAGTCGAACTTTTAACAAACGAATGGTAACTATCAAGAACTGTATTATTCGTGAGTTTATCAGCAATTTCGGCTAACAAGCTTTCTAGGGCTTGTTCTTGTTTTTTGCTTAGTGTTTTTGCTTCATATCCTAATAAAGAAAGTACTCCCAACACTTTGCCCTGTGCATTATTAATCGGAAAACCTGCATAAAAAAGAATAGCAGTTTCGGCAAATGGTAATACACCACTAAAGTGAGATTGATGCTTTAGGGTATTTTCAATAATAATGCTTGATTTTGATTTGATTACTTCTTTACAAAGTAAGAGTAAGTTTGACGCGAACGATTGCTCGTTACTATCCAAATGGGGCGTGTTAGTAGGATATGCTAAATTTTCATCAAAAACTGTTATATAAGCCAAAGGTACATCGCAAAGTAAAGAAGCCAAGTTTGTAAGATGACTAAACGCTTTAAAGTTTTTGCTTTGTACTTCGTCTATTAACATTTTTTTCATTTTACTTATTAAGAATCAGGCAAATAAATTTTTAGTGGAAAATTAAACTTTCAACAG
>NZ_JBWKYN010000053.1:0-31228 GCF_059423785.1 Arcicella sp. GW458-12-2-14-TSB2
AATTTAAGCTATCATATAATTTTGCATTAATATGGTTAGTGATTACTTCAAGCTTACGTAGGGGATTTGGGTTTAACCTAGTTCTTTTTGGTTATTTTAATTTGATATGCTACATTTATTTAGCTGTTATATTAACAATTTATCTGTTAAGATTGGAACAAAATAAGAAAGTAAATATTAAATCAATTATGACTTTTCTTATGGTATTTATTCTACCAATAGGTGCATGGTGGATTCATAAAAGAATCCAGAAAGTTGTTTTAGACCATAATAATCTTCAAGCGGTTTTAAACCTTTAAGCTTTGAATAAAACAATCAAATTTATTACTACTGCCCTACCTCTAATGCTAGAAAACACAAAACAACATATTTATATTAACACTCATCATGGACAAACAAACAGTTAAATATATTATGGACCATTATTTCCACCTTTTAAAAGACAAAGAAAAACTTGCTTGGCAACATTACAGTTCTAACATAAAACTTGAAGAAAACAAAAATTCAACAATAGCTGAAATGTACCAAAAATATGGGTGGCTTACTGAATACAAGGATGTATTAGATTTATTAAAAGATGGCTATGATAACTTTGAAGAAAATACTGCAAAAAAGATATTATCAGCACATGAAGATAAAATATTTTTTAATAGATGTCCCAATTGTGGTTTACTCGCACGAACACCTAAAGCAAAGCAATGTAGGTATTGTCTACACGACTGGCATGACTCTTAAGCAACTTTGAAAATAAATGATATCTATCAGACATACTATCTTTAAATGAATCTACATTAAGCACAATATAATGATACGCTACAACATCAATTGGTTAACTGAGAAATTTGAAAATGGTGACATTTTGAAATTTATATACTTCTGGGGACATACTAATAAATACAATGAGACTGTTGGAAAATTCTGTTTTAGTCAATGGTTTCGCTGCCCTTTCACCGTTAACGATGTTACTTATAAAACATCAGAACATTGGATGATGGCTCATAAAGCATTGCTGTTTGGTGATAAAAACAATTTTGATAAAATAATTCTTTGCGACAAACCAGGAGAAGCTAAAGAGCTGGGGAGACAAGTAATGGGATATGACGAACAAATTTGGAATGATAAAAAATTCGATATTGTAAAACTTGGAAATATTCATAAGTTTAATCAGCATCCTCTTATCACTGATTTTTTGTTGCAAACAGGAAGTAGAATTTTAGTAGAAGCGAGTCCAGTCGATACAATATGGGGAGTTGGATTATCGCAAGATAACAATGACATTGAAAATATTTATACTTGGCGTGGTCAAAATCTACTTGGTTTTGTATTGATGGAAACAAGAGACTTTTTAAAAGAATTTGGGCATTTCAAACCTCTTGAAAATGCTATGCAAGCACCTTGGATAAAATTTCCTAATATTAATGACAAAGATTGTTTTTGGCGAATGGGGCTTGGAGAGGAATACTTATTTCAATTTAGTAAGTATTATTTAGGGCTGAACGAAAGAGATAAAACTATTTACAAATTAACTAACCCCTCCCCTTACGATTGGACAAACTTTTATCTTTAATTAGTGTAAATGTTAATAGGAAAGATTTATTTAATAGCTAATTTTCAAACAACGACTTTAATATTTCAAATCCATGAACACACAAAACGCTGTATATATTGCTCAAAGTCTTGATGGATACATTGCCGACAAAAATGGTGGTATTGCTTGGCTAGATTCTATAGCCAATCCTGATGGTGATGATATGGGTTATTATGCTTTTTTCAATCGTATAGACGCCCTCGTAATGGGTAGAGTAACCTTTGAAACTGTTTGCGGTTTTGATTGTGAATGGCCTTATAACAAACCTGTTTTTGTATTGAGTAATACGCTCGCCGAAATTCCTGAAAGCCATCATGAGAAAGCATTTCTCGTAAAAGGAACACTGACAGATATTCTTTCCCAGATACACCAAAAAGGATATACTCGTTTATACATAGATGGCGGAAAAACTATTCAACAATTCTTAAAAGAAGATTTGATAGATGAAATGATTATTACAACTTTTCCTTTCCTACTTGGTGGAGGTTTCCCCCTCTTTGGTGACTTAGTTCAACCCTTAGCTTTTGAAGTACAATCTTCTCAAATATTTTTGGGCAATTTAGTTCAAACACACTTTGTTAGGAATAAAAATAAACTCCTTTAGACATTAGAGAAGGCATTCTAATGGCATGACTAATAAGTTAGCTTGAAAACAAAGAATATAATGTCACTCATGTTATGACGGACATTTTAAGCTGTGCCACTGTGCAAACAAACCGTTTAATAAATATACGTCTCTATCACTTGGAAATATTTTGAATTAAGATTATGTTTGAAATGTCATTTGACAACACATCCAAATACCACTGCATTAAGATACTCCACTTACCATCTCAAAAAAGATTTATTAAAAAAAATTTAAATTCACAAACAACCTTTTCCCCAATAATTACGTATCTCAAATTAAAAGAAGTTTTTAACTTTTAAATTAATGTAACAAAACAATCAGCGAACATGAATACAATATTATTAATCCACAGTGTACTTGCAGTATCAATTTATTTTTTCATGCAAAAAATAAATAAAATACTTTCTCCTAGAGTTAGCACATTTACAGTGAACCTTTTGTTGATTGTTTTTAATGTATTGGTTCTTATCCTGATTCCGATTTGCCTTGGGGAGATATTGCGAGTGTCTTTGGGAGAAAATGAAGAACAATCTGAACAAGAACAATTATTGATACTCGCTCCTCATATTCTAAGCTTTTCAATGAACCTTTACAATTTGTTTATCGCTACTAACAAACAGTTAGGTAATGAATCACAAATTGTTTCTGAAGAAATATTTTAATTCAAATAGCCTAGCAGAGGCTAAATATCGGCGACTTAGCTACATTTGGGGTAAATTGGTCACAAAATCCTATTTCAATTTTTATCCTTAGGGAGGTACTTAACTCGCTAAGGGTAAAAATTGAAACTTAACTGAATTGTTGCTGAAGCGACTACCATTGATACGATGTTCCTCAGAGATTGTTATTCTTTATTTATCTTTTAAATCCTTCGTAACTTTCACATACCCTATTACCTCTTTTTCATTATTGTGTATCGCCGTCAGTACTACTGAACTCCAGAAGTTTGACTTATCTTTCCTAACCCTCCATCCTTCATGATAAGCTCTACCATGTTTTCTAGCTTGCTCAAGGAATGAATTAGGAAATCCCTTTTTAATATCTTCTTCACTATAAAAAACATTAAAACTTTTACCTATTATTTCTTGGGCAGTATATCCTTTTATACGCTGAGCTCCTTTATTCCATCTTTCAATAATTCCTTTATCATCTAATAATATAATTGCGTAGTCTTCTATTTCATCAATCATTCTTCGATTTCGTTCTTCTGATATATTGAGCGAGTTTTGTACCTCTCTGATATCCGTTAGGTCGCGGGTGACTTTAATATATCCTATCACGTCGCCAATCTCATTGTGAATACTGGTGATAATGACGCTTGCCCAAAATTGCGAGCCATCTTTTTTTATCCGCCAACCAGTATTTCTAGCTACTTTATTGAGTCGCGCCTCAGCTAATAATGTTTCTGGTAGTTTATTTTCCCTATCAGTCGACGAGTAAAAATTCCTAAAATTTTTGCCAACAATCTCGGCGGAGGTATAGCCTTTAATTTTTTGAGCTCCTATATTCCAATTTTCAATATTCCCATTTATATCTAACAATAAAATAGCGTAATCTTCAATCTCTTCAATGGCTTTATTCAATTGCATGATTTTGAAATCTTTATTACCCATTGATTCATTCACTATCGAACGTATTTTATTATCCAAAATGCTAGTTGCATCTAGCATCATCTTTATCCATTCTTCATCTACCTCATACAAACCGTCTTTAATTAAATTAACCAACCCCATAATTGATGTAAGCGGATGGCGAACTTCATGAGATTGTAATTGGGCAATTTGTCTCATAGAGATATTTTTTTCTTCTATCTCCTTATTTTTTTGTAGTAGCCTCTTTTGACTCAACTTTAATTCCAATAAACAAACTACTTGCTTCGACAGCATTTCTAACGTTAATCTTTGCAATTCTGTCAAATCGTTGGGCGTTACGTCAAATAAACATAAAGTCCCTAGCTTGTAGCCACTACTCATTACCAAAGGAACACCTGCATAAAAACACAAATTAGGTGCAGTATGTACTAATGGATTACCATCAAATCGATTATCCTTGGTGGCATCATTGATAATCAGTATCTCATCTTGCTGTATGGCATACTGACAAAACGACGTTTCGCGTGGTGCTTGTCTTTCCTCTGTACCTGCTGATACTTTTATCCAATTAACATTCTCACCAAGTAAGGTAATAAGCGAAATAGGCATTTCGCATAATCGTGAAGCTAAATCTGTAATTTGTTGAAGTTCTGGTATGGCATCAAAATCAAGTTGTAAGTACGTATCTACTTCTTCTAATCTATTTATTTCATACTCATTCATAATTATGTTTTTATGTTGTTTTATTACAAATTATGGGCAATTTTTCGAGCAAAATAATGCTAGGCTCTTTCATTGTCATAACTAATAACAAGATAATGTCTGAATGACACATTCTTTAAAATTGAAATCTAATTATACCCGCTATTATTTAGAAGTGGGCATATATTAGAAAAATAACGTACAATTTATAGTAAAATTTGATACAATTGTGCTCTTTTACATAATCGCTGATTAATGGACAATAAAGGTAAATCTAACGACCAATAAACAAAAATTGCCCACCAAAACCAAAGGCTTGATGGGCAATTTTTGTTTTATTAATGATGTATTACCGACTAGTATTTGAATACTTTTCCGCCTGCTAATACTTCTTGTGTTTTCTCATCGAATGTAACTTTCAAGCCTGTTCTGTAAGCAGCGTTCGACATGATTGTTGCGATTGAATGTTGATAACCAGCTTCGATTGGAGCATGGGTTTGCTTACGTGAACGTACACATTCCATCCAGTTTTTAATGTGTGCGAACGTTAATGGGTCTCCACCAGTATTTGCTTCTGACGCCACTTTCTGCCCTTCTAGCTTCATTGGCGTTAACAAATTGGCTTTCAAGCCCATTGTTTTAGCGTGCCCTTCAGTTAAACCTCCAGTTGGTGAAATCTCGTTGGTATCTAAGTTAATCATACCACCGTTTGAGTAATATAATTCTTTCGTCTCACCCGCTGAGTTAGAGAAACGTGAAGTAAACTGTACTTGGAAGCCTGATTTAGGGTCATTTAATGGGCCGTAATCAAATACTACTGTTAGCGTATCTGCATTCGAACGACCATCTTTCCACTGATAGATTCCACCGTTGGCTACTACGCTTCTTGGGTGAGGTAAGCCAGTAAACCAGTGTACTGTATCAATTTGATGACTCATCCATTGTCCCGGAATTCCAGAAGAATATGGCCAGAATAAACGGTACTCTAAATATTTACGTGGGTCAAATGCTTCGAAAGGACGGTTCATTAAATAACGTTTCCAATCTACATCTGTTTCTTTCAAGCTATTAACCAACTCTGGTCTTCTCCAGCGTTCTGGTTGGTTTACATTCCACATCAATTCTACCATCACAATCGGGCCAAATTTACCTGATTTGATAAATTCTTCAGCAGCAAAATAGTTTTCACCACTTCTACGTTGGGAACCAATCTGAACAATTTGCTTAGACGATTTCACTGCTTTTAATACCGCACGTGCATCTTCCATCGTTTCAGCCAATGGTTTTTCGGTATAAGTATCACAACCTGCTTTTACGGCTTCTACTGTGTGTAAAGCATGTTGAAAATCGGCAGTTGAGATAAATACTGCATCCACCATTTTAGAATCATAAAGCTCTTCATTGTTTCTGAATACCTTTACGTCGCTACCCAATTGTTTATCTAAGAAAGCCTTACCTTCTTCTCTACGACGGTTCCACAAATCAGAAAGAGCCGTCATTTCAAAGTTCATTTCTTTTTGTAAAGCCTTGAAAGGTCCTACATGAGAAGCTCTGTGACGGTCAGAAAAACCTACACAACCTACTCTTACGCGGTCGTTTGCACCGATAATTTTAGCGTATGATTTTGCACTAAATGTTAATGCTCCCAAAGAAGCAAAGGTTGTTTTTTGGATAAATTCTCTTCTTTCCATAGTTTATTTGTTTGTTTTTGTGATTAGTGATTGGTAAATAGTGATTAGAAGTTGAATATGTGACTGATGGTTAGTAAATAAGTGATTAGATTTTTAAGTCTTATAAAATCTATGATAATCTAATCCTTATTTATTTTTCACTTTAAACTAATTACCAATCACTAATTACTAATCACCAAAAAAATTACTAATCACTCTATTACTACAATCTTTTAATCTTAATATTCTTAAATGATACATTATTGCCATGGTCTTGAATAAGGATATTTCCTTTTTCTCCAGCACCAAAGCCATTGTATTTCTCATATTTACTTCTTGCTACCAAAGCCTTGAAAATATTACTATTGCGTTCATATTCTACCACTTTGAACCCATTCAACCAGTGTTGTACAATGTTGTTTGGATAGACGATTACCCTAGCTTGGTTCCATTCGCCAATTTTACGTTGGAAACGCTTGTCTAGTTTATACGAAGGTATTAAATCATACAAGCTACTCATAGTTCGGTTACCTACCGACCCCATTTTTGCATCTGGATGTTTTTCATCATCTAATACTTGATATTCTAACCCGATTCCAGATTTACCATTAGAATCAAACGCTTCGTTTACAAAGTATTTCACGCCTGAGTTCGCACCTTCTGTTAATTTAAATTCAAAAGTTAATTCAAATGCCCCGTACTGTTCGGTACTTACGATATCGTTACCTGTTTCAGAGCCATCAGAAGGACTCACATTGATTGTTCCATCAATTACTTTCCAGTGAATATCAGGCATTTTTTCTTGGTGAACACCTCTCCATCCTGTAAAATCCTTACCGTTGAATAATAATTTTACGCCTTGTGCTTTTTCTTGTTCAGATAACGTATTTAACGTTAAATTAATCACTGGTGTATTATCCGTCGGGCGAGGCTTTAAATTTTCAGTCTGGATTTTGATGTTCTTCCAGCTTATTTCCATGCCTTCTTTCATGTCTCCATAAATAGCATGCACTTGTAAGGCAATAAAGCCTTTCGCCGTCATATCATCTACCAAATTAGCTACTGGTACATCGTTTACCCAAGTACGAATTACATTTCCGATGGCTTCGATACGATATTTATTCCACTGCCCATGTAATTTAAAGGCTTTTTTACCCTCTGGGTTAATGTTTGGAATATACAACCAGTCACGGCGACCTTCGTCATAAATTCCACCCGACCACGCACGCTCTGAAGGGTCAACTTCTGCTTGATATCCGTGTACTCTACCATTTTGATAATCTGGGCTCGACAAACTTCTGAATTGAATACCAGAATTCATACCGTCAGCTACTTTAAGCTCTAGTTCTAAAATAAAATCGCCGTAATCGCTTTCGGTACATAGAAATGAATTAGGCGTATCCTTTACGGTAGTGCCTACAATCTCTCCATTTCTTACACTGTATTTAGCTTTCCCTCCTAATTGCTTGAAACCTTTCAAGGTTTTTCCATCAAACAAATTAGTCCATTTTTCTTTTTGAGCAAATGACGAAAAAGATAAAATACTGATAATAAATAAAATACTTAAAAACTTTTGTCTCATTGTTTTATTATAAAATTAGATTTACTGTTATAAAGAATACAACATAATTTTTATACTGGATTTTATGAAAGAATATTGGAGGGTCTGTAGGGGTAGTAATAGCTTTTAAGCAATATAATTTAACATTTTAAAAAAAACCTATAGAATTGTATTGATAGCAAGTCGGTTATTTTGCCCAAATAATTAGAAGAGTAAAGAAGGGACAATCATCACAAAAGAAATGTGACTAAATAAATTTGAAGTAATTTTACAAGCATTGACCTTTCAAGAAAAGAGCAATGCTTGGGGTAAATTTGTTTCTTCTGGTCTGGTAGTCAAGGAATAACACTCAACTACCAATCCTGACAAATACACTAATAACAACCAATTTTACTGACAATTTGAGTAGGTATATTTATGAACCTCTTTCTCTACTAAAGACTGTTGTTCAACTTTCAGTTCTATCGGAAAATTATTTTTATTGAAGGTGTAAGCCAAAGTAATTGGTTCTTGCACCCCACTTATTTTAAATCCAATCATATTGTTTTTTGAGTATACTAATGAAGGACTACCATCAAAATATAGAAACGTTAATACACCATGCGGGTTACTTGAAGATGTAGGGCTATTCTTGTTGTCGTAAGTAATATTATCAACGGTTATAATTTTCCCATTGTCATCAAAGTAAATGTATTTTGATAAATTACCATTTAGATATTCAAATTTCATTACGTCAGTTGCATGACTGCCAAACAAAACTTCAATCATTTCATTCTTATCATTAAATTTTATATTTCCTAATGCAATAAGGTCAATAATATTGCCATCTGCACCTACTGATTCCATTTTAATTATTTTTCTATTTAAGTAGGTAAATCGATATTCACTATTATCACCTCTTTCCGTAGCCTTTTTTATACGACTCACATCGCCATTTTGGTCATACTCAATAGCAATATTTTTTGTTACTCCATTTCTAACAATCTTTATATTAACCATTCTACCTTTGGTATCATAAGTATAATCTATGATGTAATTATCTGAGCCAATTGTTGATTCCTCTCTTGTAAGTAAACATGGCACATTGCTTGGTACAACTACCGCCTTTTCAATTTTAACTTCATAAATCTGTTTAGTGCCATCTTCTGCGGTTACTGTATAATTTACAGCATTAGTAAAATTCTGTGCTACACCCGAAGCTGGTGAAACAGTGGCTTTTGCTGAAAGGTTGAGGCTTGGCATTAAGTTAGTCAAATCCGTATTAGAGGGAACAGTTGCAGTAATTTTGTAAGTAGATTGATTAATAGTGGCGGATACAACAGGATTAAGAGCTGCAAAGGTAAAAGCTGTAATCTGCTTTTCAGATGATTTTGTTGTACCTGTACCCGATTGAACAACCACCTTAATGGTAATCTTGGTAGTACTGCCATCTCTGGAAGTTATCGTAAAACTTACAGGGTTGGTATAGTCTCTAGCTACATCTGGGTCTGGGCTGATGGTCGCTCCTGTATTCACAGGAATCTTTATTTTAAGAGCTTTTACATCCGTACCCTTTGGTACTGAAATTGTATAAGTTGTTCCACTTGCATCAACACTAACACTGGCGCCAGTCACACCAGTAATAGTCGGGTCAGCTGTTACAGGGTTAGTTATCGGTGTTGGATTATCATCTTCTTTTTTACAAGAAAGAACAATCCCTATCATTACTAGTAAAAGTAACAAGACAGATTTTGAAAGAAATTTCATAAGTGTGATTTATGGAATAATTAGATATTACGGTGATACCTAGGCTTTCTGAAAAAATATTAATAATATTCTATTTTCAGAAAGCCTAGGATATACTACCTGATGAGGAGAATTTTCACTTCTTACCACCTCCTATTGCCCAGCCCAATTTAAAAGTCAGATAATCAGAGTCTTTTACTAAATTATACTCTCCTACCAGTCTAAAATGCCCAATTTGTAAACCAGCACGCGGTGCAAAACCAATGTTACTTTTACCCTTTGCTAACTGTTTAAAATTATCTGTATCATAAACAGTTAATGTATAAGTACCTATACCCAAGCCAGCGAAAGGTCTAACTTTGGTATCTCCAAAATAGTATTCACCCGTTAATGAATAGGAATTCACTAAAGAAATATATCCCTCATTTGACATTTTATCTGTAATAGAAGCAAGTACAGCTCCTTCTGCTTTTAATCCCACTGCAATTTTATCTGTAATATTATATTTGGGTTCAAGAGAAAAAACCAAACCTCCCTTTTCACTTGAGGTTGATGTTGTCGGATTGGCATATCCAAACAAAAAATCAACTTTAAAAGCTTTATAGTTCTCAGCTTGAGCAAAGCTACTACCCGTGAATAGAAGTATTACTAGTATGATGTTTAATATATTCTTCATTTATTTGTATGGTTGGAATATAAGGGTTTATCAATGTTTTGAAATTTTATCCAATACTAAAAACTATAATTATCTCCTGATTTAGTGAATGTTACCACATTTGCAGTACTTCCTCTTATGGTGGTTCCGCTAAAAGTTTTTGTTTTAGTTGGCGTACTAATAGTTACATAATAGTTATTAGTTGATGAACTATATTCATAATCATTGACCTTAACATTATATTGTCCATCAGGAGCATTACTTAGCCAAAATATATTCTCTGGGCCATAACCATCTAGATCGTCACGGTCTAATTGCCCTCCTGAACTTGAATACTTATTACGATAATATATTTTTGTACCTGTTGGGTCTGTCACCCAAAGATCCTGATCTGTTGGTGTATCCCAAGAAAGACTTATTTGTATAGCTCCAGTACCTAGGCGAAGAACATTTACAGTAACTCGCTGACGATTACTAATCCTCCCTGTAGCATCATAAACAGAAATAATTACATAGAAGTATCCTTCTGTGACATTTGTAGGTAGTCCAATTGGTACACTCAAACGCCCACTAGAATAAGATGTAGTGTTAAAAGGAACTTTGTAATAAGTATTAGACCCTTCTACTTGGACATAACATCCCGCTAAATTACCAGTTACATTTTGATAAGAGATACTTAAAGGAACTGTACCACCATTTGATGATATTACAGTAGTTACATTAGAGAAGATTACAGGAGCTTGACTACCACCTGTAGAACTTGGAGTATTACCGTTTTGTCTTTCTGAACCAGATGGCATGATAAGCACTTTGCTAAGAAGGTTTACATCTGCTGGGTCGACAAACTCAGGCTCAGGCTCATCTTTTTTACAGCTTTGAAAGACTAAAAAAAATAAAGAAATTATTAAAAGGCCGTAGGGAATCTTTTTCATAAATATGATTTTTAAAGGATTGATTTATAAAGCAATAAACAACAGGTACACTAACTGACATTACATTTTGATGCTTAGACCAAAAAATATAATTGCAACCGAAGAGGATACGATAAATGAAGTTTTTCTTTCATGATATAATGATTTATTGTTTAATCATTATTTACCACAACAAGAGAAGAGTAACATTTTTTGAAGAAAATTATTGAGCCTTTATATTTATGCACATTAATCTATCCAAAGTTCCTAAAATGCACTTTGAGTAGGTTTGATATTTTCAAAAATTAGGAGATTCACTAAATTATCGTGTTGGGCATTCTGAAGTAGACACTAAGTTTACAATGGCTAGTAATGCCGTTTGTCTTGGCTTAGTATTTCACTACGTCAAGGTGAACTGCAATGTTACATTGCAAAAATGCGACGCATTTTATAAGTTTGTTAAGTTGCGGACTCGGCGTACTATTCAAATTTGAACTATTAGAAATAATGATAATACTTACTGATAAAGATTTAGAAATTTTAGTAAACAATTCTCTTTCTAATCGTGAAGAAATATACAACAAAATACATTTTAAAGTCTCTTTTGAGGAATTTAAACAAATCTTATTTTCACTAAAAGATGATGTTGAGCATATTGATTTATTTTCTATTATTTATTGGCTTTTACCTCATACCATGAGTAAAAATGAATTTGAAGAATTAAACACCATTTTTTTAAAAGAAAAATGGCATCAGAATCATGATGATATGGTTGGAATGTTTCAAGATTATTTCCATGATAATCCTAACAATATAGATACAATTTTGCATGTAATGAATGATTTACCTGAATTTTATAGATATGATACAGATTTAAAACACCCCTTTATTCGCAAGTGCATATATGCTATTGGTGCACAGCCAGAACCTTATAATATACAAGCGTTAGAAGCTTTGCTAGAAAAGGAAACAGAAGAAGAGATTGTAGAATATTTAGAGAATCAGATTGAAAAAAGAAAAACTTATGGACGTTGGGAAGCGAGAATACCAAGGAGTGATTATTAATAAAATTAAGTTTTGCAATCATGAGTCATCCCGAATTTTGAAATCTTTAAAAACTCAATATTTTAAAAGAAAATTTGGGATGACTCGTGTTTACTTTTTCAAAGGATTCCCTAGCCAAATCATTATCAAAGGCATTAATAAAAAAGGAATTTCGATTAAAGCAGTTTTTATATTATTGGTATTTAATGCCATAGCCATAATTAGCAAAATGACAATAGCATTCAGTAAATTACCTGCAAAATAGGTTTGGGGAAACAATACCAACAAACATATTGCTAATGATACTATTCCTATCGGCAAAACAAAGCCTTGGCTTAAACCGATGTCAGAGAGCATTTTAGTTTCTTCTGGTTTCATGCTCATCGTAAGAGCAGACCATGCATGTTTGGCATTTAAAAACACTGTAATGGCTATCAAGATTCCGCTAATGATTTTCATATTTATTGCTTTTTGTTTGATTGTAACTATAACACAAAGGTTATACTTTATTAACAAAAAGTACTTGCGAAAATCAAAGGAGGATTTGCAAAAAACAAAGAAAAAAATAATTCAACTAACCCCTTGCTTGAATTATTGTTTCACTACATCAAGCAAGGGTAGAAAACTCATCCCTCACAATTCAACTCTCAAAGCCCCACCTTCCCATCTGCCCAATATGGTTGTGTATAAATGTTTTTACTAGATACACCTTTGTCTTTTAGGGCTTTCCTAAAATTTTGAATTGACTTGGCATTGCCCATCAAATAAAAAAATCCGTTCTGCCATAATTGCCAAATTTTGTCGTCCAATTTGTTTAAAGTCTCAATAGCAAACTCAGCTCTGTTGACTGATTTGGGGACGGTATCCACCATCAATCCTAATGATTTTGGCACTTCTAATGATGTATTGTCTAGTTCTAAAATACCTAGATAATTATTTTCACTATGATTAATTTCGTCTTTGATACTTTTAAACACGCTAATGCAAGATTCATCGCCAAAAAAGAATTGATATTTTGCTTCCTGTTTATAAATATTGAAGCCTCTTGGCAAACCAACGGTTACTTGGTCGCCTACTTTTATGTTTTCAATAAAATGGCTTCCTGGACCATTACTGTGAAGATGGAAAATCACTTCAAATATTCCTGATTCACTATCCCATTTGCTAGGGGTGTAATTGCGGTAATTGGTATCATCTATTCTAATGAAGATGGCTTGTCCAATTTTGAATTTTACTTGGGGAAAGTCTCCCTTAAACGTAATGATTTTTACGTTGGGACTTGGCATAACAGTTGAAACAACGTTTACTTTACAGATTTTACTGCTAAACGTTAATTCCATAAAGTCGCCTATTATTTTGGGTATCGACGGCATATTTTTCTTGTATTAATTCTCTCACAAAATTGATACAAAAACAGCCATAAATGGTTGAATAGGCAATGGGGATGATAGGACTATTCACGGAATTTTTTCCTAAATTCGAGAGGTGTTTCGTTGCTTATTTTTTTGAATAGCCTTGAAAAATAGGAATGGTCTTTAAAACCTAAATGATAGGCTATTTCCTTCACTTCGTTTTCAGTATAATACAAAAGCCTTTGTGCTTCTAAAAGCATTGCATTTTGTAGCCAATAAGTAACAGATTTCCCCGTGGTAAAACTCACACAGTCGTTCAGGTGTGTAGTGGTAATGTTTAGCTCTTTGGCAAAAAAAGAAGGGCTTTCTAAAAAGTTGTTTTTAGTAATTAACTTTTTGAAATTGGTCGTAATCAATGACGATTGATTTTTACGTTCTGGTGTAGGTATTTCTGATGATTGAAATAAATTTGAGAATTGATACACCAACGCATTAAAAAGTCCATTGATAATTTGTGTATTGTATAACTGATTTTTGGTAAAAACACTATTCAATAAAGCAATGTTCGCCATCAGGTCTTCTTGTAGAACTTCCTCTATTTTTTTTACTTGTTCAGAAATCTTTAAATTTTGAAAGATTTCTGAACAAAGATTGGGAATTAAAAAGGGAGCAATACTGATAAAATATCCTGAGGAACCTGCTGATACTTGCTGTACAGCATGAATCTGAAAAGGCTTCATCAAAAGCACACTTGGAGACTCTATTTCAATATTAACGGTATCGCATTGCATCATTACAGAGCCACTTGTGATTACAAAAAAAATAAAGAAATCGTCTCGATGGACTCCTCTTTTATCCTCATGATAATCAACATCTTCTACAGACAATTTTGCAATATAAATACCTCCAATAGCTTCGCTACTTTGATTAAAAACGGGTATATCGGCTTTTATTTTCAAGGCTTTGCTGTGTTTTTGTGTTGTTGAAATCTACCTTTTCATGGCTAAAGTAATCGTTTATTATTAAAGCTAAAAGGGAGGTGCAAAACAAAGAACATTTACGCTATTTCTGCATAATCAATACACCAAAAATAGCTTGATTGATATTGAGTTTTTGCTTGGCTTGGTTACGGATAATTACAAATTCTTGTTGATTCAGCTTAGCTTTATCACTATCTATATACTCTTTTAGGCTTTGAATATTACTGATTTTAACACCATTGATTGTTTGAATGAGGTCTCCTTTTTTGAATCCTAATTTTGTTGCTAAGGCATCGTCAGCGAAATCAACGAAGGCTACTCCTATTTCATCAAAACCCAGTCCATAAGCTGATAATTCGTCGCCTTGGGGTTCTTTTAAACTTGTACCCATCCAAGTAAAAGCAATGTTTGGCTGTGCATGAATAAACACAGTATTAATATTAATGGTTGGTATTACAGGCGTTTTGGCAATGGCTTTCAAAGAGGGTTTGGTTACTCCAAAATTATCTAATGGAAAATTTACAAATCCTATTTTCAAAGCTGGTGAAGTATCTTTCACCCTAAAATCACCTTTTTCAGGATTAACAAACATGGCATCACCATTTAAAGAATGTTCATCACAACCGTTCTGAGCATACCGCTTCATGTTTTCTTGATTAGATACAAAAAAGTTATAGTCTAGTTCTTTCCCCCATTTGCCATTCTGTGCAATAGATTTGTTCATAACGGCAGGCCTATACGCCATAAACACAATATTGTTTTTAAAAACATCCCCACTGTTTTGATACCATACGTGCGGATGCAAACTGTTATTGATAATGATATTGTTAGTAGCAATTCTATCATAGCCTTCACGCATTTTTAGTCCGCCCCGCAACAGTAAATTATTATAAATTCTGTAGCTAGTAGAACCATCGTCGAGGTCAATATCCCAACCGTGGTCACATCGCCAACGATTATTTCTTAAAATATTGGGTTCTAGTATATCCAAAAAAGGCAAAGTCGGTTCTTTGGCAACTTCTGCTACAGTTTCGTTGATTTCTGGTGTCCAAAAGCGGTCACGTCCCCACGAGTTAAAACTTCCGTGGTCGCCTGTTTCTAACACCGTATTGAAGATATCACAATGCTCAATGATGTTCCCACCAAAAGTACCTTCGTTGATATTGATTCCAGCACGAGGTACATCATAAATAGAACAATGATTTACCCTGATTTTATGCGAAATAGCAATATGCACTGGTGCAGTCTGTTTTTCATCTCGCCCTGTCATCGTAATCAAACAGTCTTCTACTAAGCAATCTTCTGGGAAATTATCGCCTTTGGGGCCAAGTGTTTTATCTAAGTTTTTAAAATCTTGATTACCATATCTGAACAAAGGGTTTCTTACAGTAGCAGGGTCGCCCACAAATGCAATTCCATTGGCACCACTATGATGGATATAACAACCTTTAATGGTAATTCTACGATTATAATTATTCACAAAAATGGTGTTCCCTCCTACTTGGTCAAACTCACAATCTTTAATAGCACAGTCTTCTGCACCATTGAAAACAACTGCACCACCTCTATACACCGTCCAGTCTGACCGCAAAAGTGGTTCTTTATTATCCATAAAAGTCCGAGCCGCATGGCGAAATACAAATCCTTCAAGGCTTATTCCGCTTACAGGTTTTTCTTTAGAACCCTTAAATTCTATCAAATGCCTTAGCCGAACCACCTCTACTTTTGCAGTTTGTAAATCTGTTGTTGATGGTGGCATATAATAAAGACTATGTTCATTTTTATTATAAAACCATTCGCCCTCCACATCCAATTCCTCAAAAACATTCTCGACCATTCGATAAAGTGGGTGCATTGCTGAAGGACGATTATTCTGCCAACCACCTTCGTATTTGAGTGTTCCATCGGGATTCTTCCCTTGAATCACCCAGTGCATATCGCCCCATAAAGCATTGTGCATGGCATGAATATAACCACCTTCTGGATTTACCCAGTTTTGAGTACGACTCAATATCAAAGGATTAGTGGCAGCATCTGCCTTGGCGTTATGGTCTAACTCCCAAGTATCAAATACATTTTTTCCCGCTACAGCGTTTGGAAAACGTGCCATTCTTTGACGAACTCCGTTGATATACAACTGGTCGATTGCTACATTATTAGGCACTTGTGCTTTATAAATTCCCTTTTGCCAAGGTTTCCAATTTAGTTTCAGTAACAAACCTCCACTTATGATGGCTTTACCTTCATGCTCGGCTCTATATTTAATGGGTGATGTCAGACTTTTGCTATCATCGGCAGTAAAATGAACTGTTTCGGGCAAATAGTAAATACCATCCATAAAAATCACATTGACTGGTTTACCAGCTTGTGTTTTACGTGCTAAGGTTTGAGCTTTGGCAAAACTGGCAACTGGTTTCGCTTTTGTTCCTGCATTTTTATCATTGCCTTTTGGGGAAACATAGATATTTTGTCCCGCACTAAACAAATGCGTTTTATTAACTTGGGCATAGATTATTTGGCTACTTAATAGTAGTAATACAATTTTTATATTTTTCATCAATCTTTATGATTATCCCTTGATAGTCAACACTTTATTTTACTAACAAAAGGAATATTTGATAAAAAATACTATTCTACTCCTTTCACTTGCATTTGTAGCGTATAAACCGATTCTGAGGCGGTAATAAATAGTGTTTTGCGGTCTTTGCCTCCAAAACAAATATTTCCGACCCAATTAGACGGTACTGGAATGTTGCCTAATTTTACGCCTTGAGGATCATAAATAGTAACCCCCTTACCCGTAATGTATAAATTCCCTTGGTTATCCAACGTCATACCATCTGAGCCCATCGGGGCAAAAAGTTGTCTATTTGCCAATGTTCCATCCGCTTGAATTTCATATCTGTAAGTTTTGCTATCACCAATATCAGCAACATACAAATACTTTCCGTCTGGCGTGCCAACAATACCGTTGGGTCTTTTTAAATCGGCATCCACTTCTATCGGTTGAGTAGCTCCTTTGGCTAAATAATACACATTTTGTTTATCGATGTCAGGCTTTTGTCTTGTCCAATAATCACGTTGATAATAAGGGTCAGTAAAATAAATCCCACCTTTGGCATCAATCCATAAATCATTAGGACCATTGGCTTTATGTCCTTTGATATTATCTAATAATACGGTTTTCTCTCCTTTTAAATTAATAGCCCATAGCTCGTTATGCTCGTCGGCACAGGAGATAATGTTACCTTTTTTATCGAAATACAAGCCATTAGAACGCCCCGACTTTTCCATAAAAAGGGTCAATTTACCATCAGTGCTATACTTCCAAATTTTATCATTAGGCTGGTCGGTAAAATAAATATTACCTTTTTTATCGACTGCTGGGCCTTCGGTAAAAGTAAATTGTTTGGAAACCTGCACTAACACAGCCCCTTTTTGAATGAGATTCAAAGAAGAAATATCATCATTCGACTGTGCTAACAATAATTGATTCGACAACAAGAGTACAGCAAGAATATGGCTAAACTTTATCATATATTTTTGGATTGTTAATACTAAAAAAGCAAGTTACAGATTTGCAACTTGCTTTCTGGAAAGATTTGTATGGTTTGGAAAAATCTTTGAGCAAAAAATGCTTATTTGCAGACAGAGTTTGTATTTTATTGAGCGTTTCAAGTCGTTAAAATATTAAATTTTAAAATAAAATGCTAAAACATTTTACTAGTTCAATATGTAGTACGAGTTTCCAACTCGTAAAATAATATACGAGTTGGAAACTCGTACTACAGAGAGATATAGAAAATTGTTTTGATAATTGGAGTGTTACTGTCGCACGTGTTGTTGGAGAACAAACTCCAACAACGGCGGAATGATTGTTTCAACGTCATACCCCAATTGTATAAAACCTGATTTAACGGTTCGTTGTTTTTTTCGGAACCACTTTCAAATAGTTATTTTCCCAATACCTTTTTATAAAACCCCGCTTGTCGCCAAAGTCTGGAATATTTTTTAAATATGGAAGTTTCTCTATCAACTTTTTCTTGTCTTCTGAATTGTCGATTATTTTATAAATCTCAATAATTTGTGGTTCTTTTTTAATGTCGAAATCACAACCATTACCATAAATTTGACCGATATGAATGGTTTTAAAGTTGGCAATAAAAAAAAGGTCACTCACCCAATTCATATCAGCACAACCTGCTCTGTGATATGAAAAATAGTATTTTGGATTTGTTTTTAATTGTTGTGATTCAGGAAATCTGTAAAATCCTTTTACGAATGTAAATACATTCTTTGTTTTGTCGAAAAGATATAAGTCGTCGGTAAAGTCCATATAGGTCAACAGAATGTCTTTGTTACCGTCTTTGTCGAAGTCATGAAACTTAAGTTTTGATAGTCCGCCTGCATCAATAGTATCAACCATAACGATTTTTTTATTACGATAAATGGTCAATGTAGCTTGGTCGGAATTGATTTCTCGTGTCTGAACTTTAAAACTCTGTTTATTAATTACAAAGTATCTGTCAGAATTATGTTCCTGTGCAGAAAGGGTTGTCGAATAAAATAGAAACACCGAAATCAGATATTTTTTCATTATGTACTTGCAGTTTGTTTGCAATTAAGGTTAACTTGCTAATATGTCCAAGTTTTGTAGTACTTATTGTATTGTTAGTGTACTATCGTCAGTAATAATACGGACAATCTCATAAAACTATTTTAAAATAATTGAAACCACTAGCTAATTATATAAAATGTATAGTCATAACTTTCAAGCAGTTGGCGTTCGATGGCTGTAAAAACAAAGAGGTCAAAAGCTAACTTTTGACCTCTTTGTTTATTTAAAACACGCCATAAACTTTACTCATGGCATGGCTATCCTAGTTTATTTTGGGGTTTATCTTCTACAGCTCATTCAACTTTAAAAACTACTGATGTTTCATAAGGCATCTTTGAAGGACAGGTAATCGTTAATCCGTCAGGTTCATGTTTCCAGTTCAGTTTTCCTTTGTAACCAAGCAAGGAAACTTTTTTTATACCTTGAGAATAAATACCAGAATTAGAACCCAAAGATTTTATTTTTATGGTAGTATTAGGAGCTGGCACTGTCATACAAAAAGCATAAAGTGCTTTGTCTTTCCCAACCGTAAACCTAAAATCCGTTTCATTAAACTTAAATTCAGCGTGTCTTTTATTTAATGCACCACCTGGCAACATTTTCAACTTATTATTGATAATTTCTCCTTCACCGGGAATACTCCAAGCCTTGCTACCATAAACAGCAGCACCATTTCTCCGCATCCAATTACCTACTTCTTTTAACATTTTCAAGCTACCTTCGTCTAAAGAACCGTCTGGTAATATAGATATACAAAGAGCAGCATTACCATCCCGTGCTATGGCTTCGATTATGTATCTAATCATCATTCCTGAATCGTAAGTAAAGCCAGGAGCATAAAACCAGTCTCCTACTGGAGCTTCAGCAATCCAAGGTTGAGCAGTATTAATTTTTTCAGGAACACCAAATTCTTCTGTGTTCACTGTACCATTGGTATTATGGCGAAATTTTACGATACTGAAAGTATTAACGATACCTCGTCTTTGTAATGTACGGTTATAGAAATCAGCAATTACGTGTTGCATGGCATCGGCTTTTATCCCTGTTCCTGTTCCATTCCCAGTAAAAGGGCCTTGCACTGTACCATCGGTATAGATAAAATCTGGGTCATAATGCGCTACAACATCCATCATTCTCAAAGCCCAATTAGTTGTGTACCATTTAGCATAATCAAGATGATTTGAAAAAATACCAGCTGGTGGTGGCGACCATTCTGTATGTGCATTTTGTTCTACCCCTTTATATTCTCGGAGGTCGATACCATAAAGCATTCGAGGGTCATAACCTTCCCACCATTTTCCTTTTCCATCTTCAAGACTAAGGTGTCCGTCGTAAGGAACACCTTTTTTCTCCCCTTCTTTATCACTACCAAAGGCTGTTTGCCACCACCACCATGTATATTCATGGTGAAATGTTACACCAAAACGCATTCCATCTGATTTACAAGCCTTTGCCCATTCCGCTATTAAATCACGCTTAGGGCCGATATTTACTGAATTCCAAGGCTGATATTTTGAATTCCATAAATCATAATTATCATGATGCACCCCTTGAATCATAAGATATTTTGCACCAGCATCTCTGTATATTTTAGTGAGTTGCGATGGGTTAAGCTTGGTGGGATTCCAGTCACGCAATACTTCTTTATATCCAACCTCTGATGGGTGTCCATATTTTTTTATATGATTAGTATAAGCCCTTTTTCCCGATTTATATAAATTACGTGCATACCAGTCACCACTTTCACCTGCTGATTGTGGTCCAAAGTGAACCCAAATACCAAACTTGGCATCACGAAGCCACTGAGGAGTACCCGGGTAGTTTTTTTCAATTGATTCCCATGTTGGTTCAAAAGGTCCTTTTGCAATAGGAATATTTAACTTCATTTCTGGAAATGTTTTCCAATCTCCTAAAGTCTCACTATCAACTGGCTTTGGCTTTGAAATTGTTGGAAATGGATTCTTCTCTTGTGCATACACACAAGCAGGCATCATGAAGAAAACAAGCATTACAAATATATTTTTCATGGTTTGTTGTAGCTCAATAGAGCATTTTTTATTTTTTAAAATGTCTTAGCAAATGAAAAGTTAATTTTTCATTTGCTAAGACATTTTAAGGATATAACCTTAAGCAATATCAATATCCAGGATTTTGAGTTAAGGCTTTATTAATGTCTCTTTCAGATTGAGGAATTGGCCATAATTCATTTTTTCCAGCGATGAAAGCCCTCTTTTGATACAATAAAAAGCCCTGAGCATCTACGGGATAATCCTTATAAGTAGCTGGTGAATTAGTAAGTTTCATCCCTGTAAACTGTCGGTTTAGCTCCGTTGCAGCAGTACCCCATCTCAGTATATCATAATAATGAATACCCTCAAATGCCAATTCTACTTTGCGTTCTCTTCTTATTATTGTTCTTAATAAATTAGCATCTGTAACGGTTACTGGAGGCATATTGACAGTAGCTCTACCCCTAACCTTATTGATTGTGGCATCTAATAATGTTTGATTAATAGCCTCTCCCGCTTCCAACTTTGATTCAAGATAGCTTAAAAGTACCTCTGCATAGCGAATCAACGTAAAGTTACCGCCATAATTCATCAGGTTTCCTGCAAACGTAGAATCCATGTATTTATTAATACAATAGCCACTCCAATTGTATCTACTCATTCTATCAGGCGAATTAGATTCTGGTCTTGAAACATACTTAACCCCTTTAAATACGGTACGGTCGGATATCATTATCGTTTGGTCGAGCCTAGGGTCACGATTATCGTATGGGGAATTCGGATTATACAAGGGAGATTCCTCAACGGTTTTACCATCAATACATTCATAAGATTGTACTAATTCGTTATAAGGAGAGAACTGATGCCATCCTCCATAACTTTCTGGATAAAGATATTGCAACATTACGTGTGAATAAGTATCCTCGTGATATTGTGAAGCCAAAATAATCTCATTACTACTCTCTCCTGTTTGAATAAACAACTTTTTAAAACCACCCTGTTCTATCGAATAAACTCCGCTATCCAAGATTTTTTTATACGTTGCCGCCGCATCACTCCATTTCTTTTCAGCCATTTGTACTCTACCCAGAATCGCCAAAGCAGCACCCGCGGTAATACGCCCCATTTCGCTACTAGGACGAGTAGCTGGCAACATCGAAGCACTTTCCTTTAATTCATTTTCAACAAATGACCATACTTCGGCTTTAGCAGTTCTGGTTATTGAATTAGCTTCGGTTACCGTCAGTAAATGTTTAGGCAAAGGGATGTCGCCAAAGTACAATGCCAGATTGAATAAAGAATAGGCTCGTAAAGTACGTACTTCTGATTTTAGTATATTTTTCTTGGTTTGATCAAAAGGGATTGCGTCTATGTGGTCTAAAAAATTATTGCATTTAGCAATTTTACTATACGTATTAGACCAAATACTGCTTGTTACCCAATACGAAGCATTTAATGTACCATCGGTAACATGATCGGGAATTAGTTCTTTTTCAGAACCTAGTCCAGCCATTAAATCAAGGTAAAGTACTGCACGTGCATTCCAAAAATCCTCACCAGACCACCCTGCCCCAATGTTGTAACATCCAACTAAGGCCAGATTAGCATCCTTTTCTGTTTTCCAGAAAGTTCCATCTGAAATGGAATCAAGTGGCTGTTTATCAAAATAATCATTCTTACAAGCCGAAATGGAAAAGAAAAGTAAAAAGAGCAATCCTATTTTGAAAGGGGGCAATGTTGTATATATATGATTGAATTTCATGTCTTTCAATTGTTTAGTAAAAAATATGTCAGAATAATTTAGAATGATACATTTACACCAAAGGTATAAACACTTGTGAGCGGATAGAATCCACCGTTTTGTGCCATTTCAGGGTCCCAACCTTGGTAATATGAATTAATTGAAAGGAGGTTTTGTCCACTAAAATATATTCTGAGCCTACTTATCTTCATTTGTTCTATCAATTTATTACTGAAACTATAGCCTACTTGTAGGTTTTTGAGTCTTGCAAAACTTGCATCTCTGTTCCAGTAAGTAGATGATTGAATAATACCACTACCCTCGTTTAGGCTTGTTAACTTTGGATACAGCGCATTTGGATTAGGGTTTTCAGTAGTCCAACGATTTTCTACTTGCCATCTCTGTATTTGTCCTCCATTAAAGAAAGCAAACGCTTGATAGTTATTCATCTGCTTTTTCCATCCTGCAAGTCCTTGAATTAATACTGACAAATCAAATCCTTTATAATTGGCTGTAAGGGTAAGTCCAAAATTATATTTAGGAACGGTATTGCCTATAAAAGTTCTATCATAAGTAGCATCTACCTTGCCATCAGGCACACCATCAGGGCCACTAATATCTTTGAATCTTATAAAACCAGGCTCTGCTGAATAGGGCTGTTTTGGATAAGTAGCCACATCATTAGCATCTTTAAATAACCCATCGGCTATATACCCATAAGTTACCCCTAGTGGCTGTCCTACAAATAGATTGGCACCGATATTTTGCTGTAGACCATTGGCTAACTCAGTTACTTTGTTATTGACAATCGTAAAATTAGGTGATACTCCTAGTTTAAATTTCCCAATGTTTGTTCGGTAGTTTAGACTTGCCTCAAAACCTGTATTCTCTACCCCACCAATGTTTACTGGAGATGTACTAAGCCCTAAAGTAGCTGAACTTGCTATGCTATAAAGCACACCCGAAGTTTGTTTTTTGAAGACTCCAAAGGTAAAATCTAGCTTGCCTTTCCATAAACTTGCATCTATTCCAATATCAGTGGTAGTGGTGGTTTCCCAAGTAATATCTGCATTACTAAGTCTGCTACTGGCAGCACCAGAAGCCAATACGCCACCAATAGAATAGTTCTGCCCTAAAGAAACAATATTTTGATAAGGGTAGGTACCAACATTCTGGTTACCCAATTTACCCCAACTTGCTCTTACCTTTAGATTGTCTAACCAAAGTACATTTTTCAAAAAATCTTCTTCAGAAATTATCCAACCTGCTGAAAATGAAGGAAAATAGCCCCATCTACCTTTTTCGGGAAAACGTGAGGTAGCATCTGAGCGTATATTTGCTTCAAATAAATATCGGTCGTTATAGATATAATTAACCCTACTGAAAAAAGAACGCATCGACCAAGCTGAGGCTGAACCTGAATTGCTCATCCCTGTAGCCGAACCTGCATTTAGTTCATACAAGGTATTGGTAGGAAAATCTTTCCGATAAGCCGACATCCCTAGGTCGTCATATTGTTCCTGAGACACACCACCTAATACTGTGAAGGAATGCTTGTTTATTTGCTTGGTATATGTAGCAAGCGATTGAAGGGTTAATTGTTGCCCTTGGCCTGTTGATATACTTAAATTATTAGGACCAACCGTCTTGAAAGCATTAAATACAAAATCTGAGGCATAATCTTTATTATAGTAACTCCAATAGTTATACCCAACCTTTCCACTCAACGTAAAACCTTTGAATAACTCCCACGCAATTTCGGTGCTACCTAAAAAATATTTGTTGGTACCTTTGTAAAAAGATTCACTAGACATCCAAGCCTCTGGACTGTAATTGTCTTGATACCCATAGGTTCCATCAGATTTTTTTCCTGCAAAAATAGGTGCTTCACGCACAGCAAAATTAATCATGTGGTTCATTCCTCCTTCATAGTGTCTAGGCGAATGGTTTTCTGAAGTATATCCTGATAGGCTTACCTTTAACGTAAGGTTATCTTTAATTTTACTATCTGTATTTAATAGGAAATTGTATTTTGAATAACCATTTTTAGCGACTATACCATCTTGTTGAAGATACCCTAGCGACAATAAATAACGTGTTTTATCATTTCCACCCATAAAACTTATATTATGGTTGGTCTGAAAGCCATTACCTGAAGTTAGTAGGTTTTTAAGGTGAGGGACATTCGGATAATTGTCTGGATCTGACCCATTTCTAAATTTTTCAATTTCAGCATCTGTATAAGACAAACCCGCACCAGCATTCACATTTGCTTCATTTCTAAGTTTGGCAAACTCCCACGATTCAACAAAGTCAGGAAGCTGAGTAGGTTTTTGCCAGCCAGCATAGCTGTTGTAACTAACCTGCATTTTTCCATTTTCTCCTCGCTTTGTTTCAATCAATATTACTCCGTTGGCGGCCCTACTACCATACATTGCAGCCGAAGCGGCATCTTTTAAAACAGAGATACTTTTAATATTATTGGGGTCAACATCATTAATAGAAGTTGCCAAACCATCAACCAAAATTAAAGGGCCACCGCCTGCACCATACGACCCTATCCCTCTAATAGTAATGCTAGCACCATTATTACCGGGCTGTCCAGAACCCTGCGACACTGAAACGCCAGTGGCTAAACCTGCTAAAGCTTGGGATGATTGCGTGATGGGTCTATCTGCAATTTCCTTTGATGATACTGTTGAGACAGAGCCTGTTAAATTTACTTTTTTCTGAGTACCATATCCTACTACTACAACTTCATCCAAATTGAGTTGCTCTACAACCAATTGAACTTTCATGTCGGAAGTCTTTCCTACTAATACTTCACGTTTTTTATACCCAATAAATGAGAAAACCAGAATACTATTATTATCGGGGACGCTGATATTAAATTTACCTTTTTCATCCGTTACTCCTCCTCTGGTTGTTCCTTTTATCGTAATGCTTACTCCCACTAAAGGCTCTCCTTTTTCATCGGTTACGGTTCCCGTTATGTTTTGTTCTTGAAGCTCCAATTGAGGTTCAAGACTTTGGTCGTTTTTTTCGATGCTGACATTACTCTTCTTTAACAGAATACGTTCGCCCTGAATCTCATAACTGATGCTTAGTGGCGTAAATAGTTCTTTTAAGACATCTCTTAATTCACGGTTCTTAGCCACAATACTAATTTTTCGTTTAGCACTAATATTCTTTGGGCTATAGAAAAAGTTGATTTTCGCAGCATTTTCTAACGCTGAAAGTGCTTCCGACAATCCTTTTTCTTCGATACGCACAGTTATCTTTTGTTGCAGTATATCTTGTCCGCTTACCTCACTCGCATACGATAATGTAGTGAAGACAATAGCAATTAATATCTGTCCAGCTGAAATTTTCATAATGGATAGCAACGTTGCTAACGTTAATAGATTTTTTTTCATAAATTGTACTGTTTTTGTTGTTTTGGAAAAATTGGCAAAAATATTCCCTAACACTTCTTCCTAAGGAAGTGCTTGATTCGCGTCTAAAAGGGAATGGTATCAAGTCGATAAATGCTGAGAACATTTATCGGCTTTTCTTTTTTTTAGGAGGAGTTGGTAATGCGTTTTTTCATAATTGAGATATTTTTTGAGTTAGAGTATTTAAGAATATTATTAAATTTAGTTAGTAAAAAAGCAAATCTTCTTATCTCAAAGTCCTTATTTATTTTAAAGTTTTTACTTATTTCAAAGTCCTTACTTTTCTTGTCTTGACACAAGAAAAGTAACAAAAGAAAGTCAAGAAATTCCAAACTCGCTTCGCTCAAACAGTGGAATTTCAGAAAATAGCACACGAATATTATTAAACAGTTAATTGTAAAAAATATAGAATCTCTAAATAAAATAGCATATGAATATTATTAACTAATTGTTTCTTAGTTATTTAAAAGTCCTAAACAAGTTATCTATTAGTAAGCTATCATTCACAACCTTTTCCAGATACAATTATTTGTGCATCAACTACTTGGTAATCTATTCCTGTAATTTTGGCAATACTGTTTAGTTTATCAAACATGGTTTCGTCTGATAGATTCCCGTTGATAGTACATTCTTCAAAAAGGTTTTCATCATAAATTATTTTAATGCCATAAGCCTTTTCTAAATCGACAAATACTTTGGCCAGCGAGGCATTCTTGTAGATAAATACTTGCTTTTGTAAGGCTGTAGTCAGGATGGTTGGTGTAGGAACTATTTTCTTCATCAATTTGGCGTTGGATGATAAGTAAATAGCCTCTTGATTGGGAGTAACCACAATACCATTTGCTTCTGAAAAATGAACGCCTTTTTCAATTGTATTAGATTCTAACTGCGAAACAACCGAAACCCTCCCTGTTTTTACGACTACTCTTTCCTCCTCTGTTTCGGGGTTTGCTTTGATGGTAAAACTCGTACCTAATACTCTTGTAATTAATTTTTTGGTATAAATCAAAAAAGGTCTTTTAGGATTTTTTGTTACCTCAAAAAAAGCCTCGCCTACCAAAAACACCTCTCTTTTATCTGCTTCAAAAACTTTTGGATACCTAATTCTTGCGTTTTTTTCCAATACTATTTCCGACCCGTCAGTCATCATCACATGCATAGGTTGGTCAGCCGTATTTTCTTTTTCGACAAACTCTGCACCATCATTACGGGCTGATAATTGTGGAATATCAAATATTTTATCAGCCTCTTTTTGGTAATTCATCCACCAGCCCAAACCAATTAATAAGATGACAGACGCCGCCAACTGCCAAAGATATCTTCCCCAATTATTCGGGGTTTCTGAAACCTCCATTTCTGACTCTACACCTTGCCATATTTTGGCGACTGACGCATCTTCATCGATGGAGGTATTTTGAATAGAGGCAAGCGTTTTTATCATAGATTTTGCCTCCATTATCATGGCTTTTTTTTCAGGGTTCTCTTGCAGAAAATCTTGCCAAAATTCATTAGTATGTTTATCAGGATTTTGTACCCATCGACAAAAAAAATCGTCTTTTACAAAATCTATGGTATCGAATTCAGAGTAATTCATAGTATATGAGTGAGTTAATTATAGAATGACAAGGACAACAAAAATATATCCTATTTTTTGTACAAATTTTTACATTTAATTTTCAGCAAGTAGCTAAGTACAAATAAATCAATGATTTATCTAATGAAGAAATTGAAAATAAACAGCAGAAAATGTGCAGGGAAGTGAATAGACTGGCGTAAAGCATACAATGCTTTTTGGATAAGATTGCCTACAGAGGCATAATTAAGCTCCATCATTTCTGCGATTTGGGCATTCGAGAACTGATGATAGTATTTTAAATTAATGACTTCTCGCTGGCGTTGAGATAATTGTCCGAAGGCTTTTTCAAGTCTTTCTAATTGTTCTTTTTGATTTTCTTCTTCAATCATCAATCCCTCAAAAGATGCTTCAAACAATGCTTCCAGATTCTCTTCTATTTCATCAGCATGTTTAGTGAAGTCATACTTTACTGTCCGCATCAACTTGTTTTTGAGCGAGCGAAACAAATAAAACTTTATCGAATCGGTATCAGAAAGATTCTCTTTACTTTGCCACAGCTCTAAAAAAATATCTTGGATACAATCTTCCACCACCGTAAGGTTTGTGGAAATCTTGAGGGTAATGCCATAATTTAGCAAAGGCTTGGCATAAAGCTGATAAATTTTAGCAAAGGCCTTCTTATCACCTTTTTTGAAGGTTTGCCAAAGGGCTAAATCATCGTTATGGAGGGGTTTGATTGCCAACGCGTATTAATTTTTATTAAAAGCTATGTATTAATACTTTATCAAAAAGCTCATCGTGTCTTGCTGACACAAACAATAAGGAATAAATATTAAAATATACTGATAAAATTATCATTTTTTTATATAATTATCCAAAAACAGAGGTTTTTTAGAGAAGCCGTAAAAATAATAGAGCCAAAAAATAAAATTCTTTGGCTCTGGTTACTATTATTTTCAATCAAAAATTTTATTCCTAGGTAGTGTTTTAGTCTCTTAAACAGTGTTCTGTGTGCTACTGAACACTGTTGTAGGGATGATGTTGTTATGCTTTGATTATTAATAAGTTTTAATCTCAATTAAAATGCTCATTTTTTCCATTCAGCTTCCATTTTGTAGGTAACGGGTTTTGTTGCCAGTCTAGGGGTTCGCCTACTGGTAATTTTTGCGATGCCTATCTAAAACTTTCCTTGATAAAGGCTTTCTGGATTGTTCCCGTTGCTTCTGGTTGAGCAGAAATAAACAAAGGAGTACCACTTTTAGCTACTAGTTGCATCCATTGCTTATTTTTTTCCCAAGCAACCTGATTGGTCAACCCTACGCAGTCGCCATCGGCTGCATAAAAAACACCCTGCTGAACGCCTCTGAAAGCCAAAGTATTTACGCCCATTTTGCGTGTTCTGTCCCATTCCTTACCAGAGGTATCATCGCCAATGCTGTTCAATTCAAAAAGTCCTGCTGATAAATGACTAATGGTATTACAGCCAATGATGTAGGTTTCACCAGAGGCTTCTTGTAGCAAAAAGTCTATCACTGACAATGACTGATGCCAGAGACAAACCTGTAGTTTGAATAAAATTTCTACGTTTCATAAAGAATTTAAAAATGAGAGTGAATCAATTTTTTGGTTTTGTAAAGACAATCGGCTGATTAATATTTATGCCTAAGAATCAATGCAACAAAATTGTGCAACAAATTTACTTCTTCTTAAAATAAGAAACCTTAGGGTAAACCCTAGTTTTGTTTTTTGGAATAAATAAATTTTATATGGGATTAATCCTGTTTAGGGATAGGGTAAAACAAAAACTCCCTCCTATTTTCATAAGAGGGATTTTTCATGTGCAGTCACTCGTTTCCAACGAGTGAAAAGACCGCAGTCGCTCGCTTCAAGCGAGTGACGACTATTATAAGGCTTCTAGCCACAATACGGTAACCGCAAGGGTTACCGCTACTTTATTAAAATGCACTTTACTTTTATAAAATAAATTCGGCTGGAAGCCTTGTAATAGTCGTCACTCGCTTGAAGCGAGCGACTGCGGACTGCGTCCTATATTAACAATATTTTCTTTCAATTCTATCTTATCTCCCATTTTGTAAATACTACCAAGGACCATTCTGCTTCACTTGATAAAATTCAGTGCCGTTAAACCTAAAAAGTCCTTGCCCTGTACCCCACCACATATTTCCAGATTTATCCTGAAACATACTTTGGACACAACAATTTAAACCGTTAGCAGGTGTAAATACAGTAAATGCTTTGGAATTTGATAAAGGAACTGATGGGTCAAATCTGGTAGTACTGCCACGTGCTGTAATCCAAACGATACCCGACTGTTCTATAATTATTCCCCAAAACTCTGTGCCTCCTAAGCCGTCTTTGGGAGTATATTCTGTAAAAGTTTTGCCATCAAATTTACAAATACCATTTTTCATGGTAAACCACATATTGCCCAATTTGTCTTGAGCGATACCTCCTGCATAGTTATCGCCCAAACCTTCTTTTTCGTTGAAATTTACAATCGTTTTTCCATCATAGCGAAACACACCTTTATCAGACGAAGCAAACCAAATATTTCCATCCTTGTCCTCCATAATGCCCGCAACATTGATAGAGGGAAGCAAAGGAAATAACGAAAAACATTGAGTACTCAAACTATCTGCTGTTGGATTATATTGATAAACTCCGCCGTGTGTACCTACCCAAACTGTCCCCGATTTGTCAACAAGAATACTTTTCCTACTTATATTAATATGCTGTAGTCCATCTTTTTGATGATAATTTCTAAATCTTTTACCAACTACCTGTCTGGAATCATATTTATATACTCCTTCGTCAGTGCCAAACCACATATTGCCATTTTTATCTTCATTAATGGCAAAAACAGTATTGTTCTTAAAACCATCAGGATTAGAAAAATAGGTTAAGGTTTTTTTATCATACCTCACTACGCCTTCGCCAAGGGTGCCAAACCATAAATTTCCTTTCGAGTCTTCAAAAATACTTCGGATGTATTGACTCACTAAAGTAGTGTCAAAATCAGGCGCTAAAGCCGCTGAATTAAAGTTTTTTATCACTCTTGGACTTGGTTTGGAAACAGTTGGGGCTTTGAGCGTGTTAGCTTTTTCTTGCCCGTGACAAGAAGTAAAAATCATCAAAAAGCTAAAAAGTAATATTTTGTTCAATGTCATAATCATAGTTTTTTTACTGTTTAGAATTTTGATTGAATGTTAAACTAAAAATTGCCCGTGTGGACACGGGCAATGGAAAAGAAAACATTAATTATCCTTAGCATTTAGCTCATTTTGGTTATATAATTTGTGTTACTAAAATCTGTTTGGCTGGTCTTTTAAAATGACTCACAACGCCCGCAGTCGCTCGCTTCAAGCGAGTGACGACTATTATAAGGCTTCTAGCCACAATACGGTAACCGCAAGGGTTACCG
>NZ_JBWKYN010000054.1:0-31180 GCF_059423785.1 Arcicella sp. GW458-12-2-14-TSB2
AATGACAACTATGTAAATATGTATTTCTCTACAATTTTACCCGCAGATTTTGCAGATTAAAACCGCAGATTTACACAGATATTATTCTCTGCGAAAATCTGCGGAAAAAATCTCCGGAAATCTGCGGGTAAAAAATCAAAAACTCTCTTAAATTATTCTTCTATTTTAGGTTTTGAAGCAGATTTAGCTTGGTTTAGTCGGTAACTCAACGTCAAATTGATTTGTCTTTGTCGAGGTAAAAAATCTCTGTTTGAATAAAAATTAACGCCTTCTATAACTGTTCTAATTCGTCGACTATTGAAAACGTCCAGAATATTCAACGTCAATGTTCCTTTACCTTTTAGTACATCTTTATTCACAGCCAAGTCGGTATAAAACAGGTAGCCCCTCCTACCCTGCGGTAATTGTTGCGGTGCTTCATAATTGGCACGTACTTGTAAATCTATCCCATGAGGTAAATTAAATTTAGAAGTTTGTCGGGCAAACCAACTATAGGTATCACTTTTATAAGTAGCTGAAACATTTGAACCATCAGTAATAGCTCTAAAAAAACTCCAACTCAAATCTAGTTTCCACCATTTTTCAGGAGAATAGGTCGTAGCGAATTCAGCACCAAAAGAGTTTTGTCCAACTAAATTCAAGGGTAAAGTTGTAGAAATACCCGCACTGTTTACCGAACGAATAGATTCTATTTTGCCATCAGTTTGTCGATAATAAACCGATGAAGAAAGTGAGCCTTTTTCAAAATATTTCACATGTCCTAACTCAAAGGCATTAGTAAACTCAGGGTTCAAATTAGGATTTCCACTGAAATAATTTCTTTGGTCAGAGAAAGTAACGAAAGGACTTAAATCATTATACGTTGGTCGTCGAACTCTTCTTGAATATGAAATTTGTAAGGCATTTTCATTGGGGAGATTCAAGGTAAAATGTGTGCTTGGAAACAAATTAGCATATTTTCGTGGGTTTACCTCATTGGTTTGTTTCAAGGTAGTAGTTACGTTTGTAAGTTCCGCACGTAGCCCTACTTGATATGAAAAGCGTTTCCCTTTATTGCCAATGATGCCATAAGCAGCCGAAATATTCTCATCATATACAAAATTGTTGGTAAGCCCAGGTAGTGAGACAAACGCTCCCGAAGCATTTTGTTGCGTCACATTATAATCATTAGTCATGTTTCTGAAACTTGTTCTTAAACCAGTCTCAATTTTGCCTTCCTTACTAATCGGTTGGATATAGTCAACTTGTAATAATATTTGTTTTTCGGCCTCATCATTAAGTGCTTTTTGTAGTTTGGTATTCGCTGGATTCGGTTTGCCATCTACCCAAAAACCATTTTGCGTAAATGTTTGGTCAGAACGCTCCCAATAATCCAAATAGCGCACATCGGCGACTAACTCTTGTCCTTTTTTATCAAAATTCTTCTTATAGGTTATCGAGTATTCAGAATTAGGTTCCGTTTCGGTTTCGTCTTGTTGGCGATACGTAATAGTGTGTAATGCTTCCGTTCTATTATTTGAATCATCATAACGAAAATCTGTAATACGCCTCACATCACTTCTTCTGAATAAATACGAAGCCGTAAAAATATCTTTATCGGTCAAGAAAAAATCTAATCCTCCTTTTATGTTATTGTTCAATCCTTTTACACTTCCACTGTTGGTTTGATTGAGCGTGAAAGTAGTATCATTAGAAAAAACGTTTTGAAATAATTTCCCATTCCCTCTTAAATCACGATACGAAATACCATAATTGATAAAGAAATTCACCTTTCTATGACGGTAATTCACATTTGCTGAAACACCATAATTGGCTGGGTTCCCTGAAATCAATTCGAAAGATCCGTTGAAGCCTTGTTTTTGTTCTTTTTTCAGAATGATATTAATAATACCCGACATACCTTCTGCTTCATAACGTGCCGAAGGATTGGTAATAATTTCAACTCTTTCTATCAAACTTCCTTGCAATTGCTGTAACCCTGCTCCACCTTTAAAACTTACTAAACCCGACGGTTTGCCATCAATTAAAATCCTGACGTTATCACTTCCACGCAGTTTTACACCACCTTCGGCATCAACAGAAATAGAAGGAATATTACTGAGAATATCAGAAGCCGAACCACCAGCATTAGATAAATCTTTACCTACATTAAATATCTTTTTATCCAAAGCCAATTCCATCGTACTTTTTTCAGCTTGTACTACTACTTCATCTAAAGTACTGCTTGACGAAGTCAACTGTATTAAGCCTAAATCTATCGTTTTCTTGTCTTTAGATATGGTAAAAACGGGCGACTTAAATGCTTTATATCCAATAAATTCTACCAAGACATAGTATATACCATAAGGATTGGCAATCGAAAATTCGCCAGCATCACTAGCAATATTGCCCCCAACTAACTTTTGGTCAGCATCATTATAAATTCTTATGGTTGAAAAACTTAATGGAGTAGCCGTTTGGGCATCTTTTACTTGCCCTTTAATAATACCTTGTGCTATTCCTAAAAAAGGTAATAAAGTAAGGAGTATTAGAAAGAAGAGATGTTTCTGAGTTTTTGTAAAATATAACATATTGGATAATTAATCATTCATTTGATAAAAGGATGAGGTAGGTATTATTTACTGTATCGTAATCAAGAGCAATTTAGAAAAGTATTGAGACTTCTGTGGTGGTAATTGTAGGTAACAAATATTTAGTTCTCCCCTAAGTTTGGTTATTTTGCTATCTTTATAAACTTTTTCCAGATTTTGTTAGTTTATAAATCATACTGTATAAAATCTGATTTTATTTATTGCTCTAAACATATTGTAGTTTAATATTATCTAACAGTGTTAAATAGTTTATTTTATTAAAATGGCAAGTAAGGACAGAATATTAAGGTTGAAGGAAGAGACCCGAAATAATATATTAGATGCAGCATGCAAGATAGTGAAGGAAGAGGGATGGCAGGGGCTAAGTTTACGAAAAATTGCCGATGCCATAGAATATACCGCCCCGATTATTTATGAATACTTTGCTAATAAAGAAGCAATACTTCAAGAATTAACCAAGAAAGGGTATTTAGTATTGAATAAAGATTTGATTCAAGCAAAGAAAAGTAAAGGTAATCCAGCTGAACAATTAGAGGCTATGTGGTTGGCTTACTGGAAGTTTGCTTTTGAAAATAAAGAAATGTATCAGCTAATGTTTGGCGTTGAAATGACAACTTGCCACATGGTAGCTTTTCCAGAGGTACAAACTCCTTATGACCTATTTACCGAAACAATTATTGAAGTGATGGGCGATAAAAATCCAAGTGAGGATATTATTTGTCAGAAATATTATACTTATTACTCAGTAGTTCATGGATTAATTTCAATTAATCTCGTAGGTAATGGTTTGCCAAATGACATTAATCTTCAGATATTGAAAGACGCAATTACAGGTATTACAAGATCTTTAAATTAATTTCTTATAGAAATTTTAGGAAAAAATATAGCATAAAAGAGCTCAATAAAAGACATTTATTATCTAAAAGAGTATTTTTATTTAACACCGTTAAATAATTTATTCTCATTAATGAACTAAAAATATTCAATATTGATTTTATATAATAAGGAGCAATATTTTTTTGCATTGCAATCTAACACTGTTAAATAATTTACTTGCTATAATTAAGCGTCAAGTAAACGCAATTTGTAGTTCTTTTAACACTAAAGTTTTTTTGAACAACCACTTAACAGTGTTAAATAGTTAATTAACATTAAATACCCTCAAATTTTAAACTAAATAATCCTTATGAATAAACTTCCTAAACACAGCAGTAATGTATTTCAAGGCAAATGCACTGCAAACAATCAATTATAACATAGTTTTAAACATTCCATTAAGTCAATCAAGTTTTAACAAATCAAATTAGTCATGAAGAATATATTCTTAAGTGTATTAATCCTTTATACATTATCTGCTTGTTCAGAAAAGAAACCTATAGCCCAGACCGTTACCGCTCCTTCATTACCTGTTATCAACATTAACAGTACCTCAGCACTAACCAGTTCTGAATATCCAGCTTCCATTCAAGGAGCAGTAAATGTTGAGATTCGTCCACAAATAAGTGGAAATTTAGAAAAAGTATTTGTCGATGAAGGCGTATACGTAAGCAAAGGTCAATCACTTTTCAAAATCAATGATTTACCTTTCCGTGCCCAACTAAATAGTGCCATTGCTAGTCTTCATGCCGCCGAGTCGGCCGCAAACAATGCTCAACTGGAAGTAGATAAATTAACTCCATTGGTACAAAACAAAGTTGTTTCTGAATATCAATTAAAAACGGCACAGGCTAATTATAAAACAGCCTTAGCGAATATTGCTCAAGCCAAAGCAATGGTTAATACTGCTGAAATCAATTTAGGTTATACGTTGATTAAAGCTCCAGTAAGTGGTTTTATCGGAAGGCTTCCTAAAAAACAAGGTAGTTTAGTATCACCTGCTGATATTGAAGCCCTGACCCAACTTTCGGATGTTCATGAAGTTCACGTGTATTTCTCATTGGGTGAAAGTGATTTTATTGCCTTTAAATCACAATATGAAGGTTTTTCAATCAGTGATAAAATCAAAAACCTCCCACCAGTTTCGTTGATATTGCCAGACAATTCCTTGTATTCAGAAAAAGGGAAAATCGATATGGTAGACGGACAATTTGATAAAAACACTGGAGCTATTACCTTGCGTGCTACCTTCCCAAATGCTAAAGGATTACTTCGTTCGGGTAATACAGGCAAAGTAAATTTAAGTGTTCAACATGAAAATGCCTTGTTAATTCCACAAGAGGCTACCATCGAAATTCAGGATAAAATATTTGTTTTTACGGTTGATAAAAGCAATAAAGTAACCAAACAGCCCATCACTATTGCTGGAAAAAGTGGCACCAATTATTTAGTGAAAGATGGTATAAAAGACGGGAATAGAATCGTATTCAAAGGTTTCGAAAATTTGCAAGAAGGCACCATCATCGCGCCTGAAAATACTGATAAAGAAGTTGCAAAAAACTAATTCACAAGTTATTCAATATCCATTATGTTTAAGAAATTTATAGACAGGCCTGTGTTGGCTACTGTCATATCCATCCTATTGGTAATCCTAGGTGTTTTAGGCCTTGCCAAATTACCATTACAACAATTCCCTGATATTGCTCCACCCGCGGTACAGGTAATGGCAATGTATCCGGGTGCAAATGCCGAAACAGTATTGCGTTCGGTTGCTCCTTCCCTTGAAGAATCAATCAATGGGGTAGAAAACATGAGTTACATGAGTTCGACCGCCAGTAATGATGGTTCATTAGTCATCACGGTATTCTTTAAATTAGGTACTAATCCTGACCAAGCAGCCGTAAACGTACAAAACCGCGTAGCACAAGCTACTAGTCAGTTACCTGCTGAAGTTGTCCAAGCGGGTATTACTACTGCCAAACAACAAAATAGTTTGATGATGGTAGTTGATATGTATTCTGAAGATGAAAAAACGTATGACCAGACTTTTCTAGCCAACTATGCTCAGATTAACATCATTCCAGAAATCAAAAGGATTCCTGGGGTAGGGCAATCCATGATATTTGGAGGGAATAAAGACTATTCAATGCGTGTGTGGCTCAATCCTGCTCAAATGACTAGCTATAACCTTACACCAAAAGAAGTAATGGCAGCTATTCAAGACAAAAACCTAGAGGCTGCTCCAGGAAAATTTGGAGAAAGTAGCAAGGAGTCTTTTGAATACGTAATCAAATACAAGGGTAAACTCAATAAACCTGCTGAATATGAAAACATCGTAATTCGCTCTAATGCAGATGGTTCGGTATTACGCTTAAAAGATGTTGCGAAGATTGAATTTGGAGCCTATACGTATGGAAACTTTACAAGAGTAAATGGCAAACAGGGTATCAACATTGCATCGATGCAATTGGCGGGTTCTAATGCCAACGAAATCCAGATAGCCATTGCTAAACTAATGGAAAAGGCTTCTAAAGATTTCCCAAAAGGTGTAAAGTACCTTATTTTATATAATACCAAGGATTCGCTTGACCAATCTATCCATCAGGTAATCACTACGTTAATAGAGGCATTTATCTTAGTGTTCATTGTAGTGTTTATTTTCTTACAGGATTTTCGGTCAACACTTATTCCCGCTATTGCAGTACCAGTGGCTATTTTAGGAACATTCTTTTTTATGTCTCTTTTCGGCTTCTCAATTAACCTACTTACCTTATTTGCTTTAGTATTAGCCATTGGTATTGTGGTGGATGATGCCATTGTAGTAGTAGAAGCTGTTCATGCAAAAATGGAACATCGACTACTTCCTCCGAAAGCAGCTACAACCTCGGCGATGAGTGAAATTACGGGAGCAATTATTTCAATTACGTTAGTAATGTCGGCCGTATTTTTACCTGTTGGTTTTATGAGTGGCTCAACAGGCGTTTTCTATCGTCAGTTCGCTTTTACCTTGGCTATTGCCATTGTTATTTCAGCTATCAATGCCTTAACGTTGAGTCCAGCGTTAGCAGCCTTATTTTTAAAAGCCAATCATTCACACCATACGGGCAGTCAAGAAAAACCTAGTTTTAAAGAGAAGTTTTTTATTGGCTTTAACAAAGGGTTCGATAAGCTTACTAATAATTATGTAAGAAGTCTATATTTTTTGGTAAGAAATAAATGGCTAAGTATTGGTGGACTGGTAGTGGTTATCGCAGCGACCATCTTTATGGTAAAAAGAACTCCGACAGGCTTTATTCCCTCTGAAGACCAAGGTTTTATTGCCATATCCCTTTCAATGCCTGCTGGTGCATCGTTAGAAAGAACTACGAATGTAATTCATCAAGCTGAAACAGTATTAGGGAGTATGGAGTCTAAAAAAACTTTGATGGGACTTTCGGGCTTTAATATCCTTACTCAATCTTCAAGCCCTTCGTCGGGTGTTGCTTTCGTGTTGTTGAAACCCGCTAAAGAAAGAGGAGCCGTAACAGACATTAATGCAATTATGAATGAAGTAAGACAAAAGCTTGGTGGTATCAAAGGAGCGAATTTCTTTGTCTTTACTTTCCCTACGGTTCCAGGTTTTAGTAATGTCGATGGACTAGACTTAGTCCTACAAGATAAAACTGGTGGTAGTCTAGTTAAATTTAGTGAGGTCGGCAATAAATTCCTTGGTGAATTAATGAAAAGACCAGAAATCGCATTTGCCTTTACTGCCTTTAAAGCAGACTATCCACAATACGATATGGAAGTGGATGATGTAAAAGCCGAGCAACTAGGCGTAAACGTAAAAGATATTCTTCAAACAATGCAAGCGTATTTTGGTAGTGCACAGGCATCCGACTTTAACAGATTTGGGAAATACTACCGAGTAATGGTTCAGGCAGAAAAGAATGCTCGTACTGAACTCTCTTCGATGGACGGCATTTTTGTGAAGAATAGATTAGGGAATATGGTACCTATCAATACGCTAGTAAAGTTAAAACGTGTTTACGGTCCAGAAACGGCTTCTCGTTATAACCTCTTCAATTCTATTGGTGTAAATGCCATTGCTAAGCCGGGGTATAGTTCTGGAGATGCGATTCTGGCAGTAGAGGAAGTAGCAAAGCAACACTTACCAACAGGATATTCTTTTGAGTTTTCAGGGATGACCAAAGAAGAGATTTCTTCGGGTGGGCAATCTACCGTCATTTTTATGCTATCATTATTATTCATCTATTTCTTACTGGCTGCTCAATACGAGAGTTACATCTTACCTTTTGCCGTTATTCTATCAATACCTACGGGGATATTCGGAGTATTTGTTGCGATTGGTTTGAAAGGTATAGAAAATAATATTTATGTACAAGTAGCCTTGGTTATGTTGATTGGACTATTGGCTAAAAATGCTATTCTGATTATAGAGTTCGCCTTACAACGCAGAAAAGCAGGCAAGAAGCTCGTCGCAGCATCAATAGAAGCTGCAAAACTACGTTTAAGACCAATTATTATGACCTCATTAGCTTTTGTAGTGGGCTTAATTCCGATGATGGATGCCAAAGGACCTTCGGCTCAAGGTAACCACTCTATTAGTATTGGAGCAGCAGGCGGAATGGTCTCTGGCGTAGTCTTAGGCTTGTTTATTATTCCAGTGTTATTTGTAATTTTTCAATACTTACACGAAAAAATTTCTAGAAAAAAACCCGAGATTAATTCTATCATTCATGAAGATTTGGTCGCTACTTATAATTAAGCATACAATGAAAAATCATATAAAAACCTTGTCGATAATGTTATTATTATCGACAAGCATTATTTCTTGTAAAGTTTCAAAAGAAGTTAAAATTCCCGAAGACGCTATTCCTGTTACTTTCAGAGATGTAAATATTCAAGATAGTACTACTAGCGTGGCAGATTTAAACTGGAAAACGTTTTTTACAGAAACTACCTTACAAAAACTAATTGATAGTGCCATTCATCGTAATAATGACTTGCTGGTTGCTCAAAAAAACATTGAAATTGCACAGTTGCAACTAAGGCAATCTAAGTTTAATAATATTCCTAATTTGAATCTTCAGATTACTTCAAATTCTACCAATCCTTCCAACAACAGTTTGAATGGAATTAGTTTGAATCAGTTTTTGAAAAAGGAACATATTGAAGACTTTACTGCGGCAGCAAGTTTATCTTGGGAGGCAGACATCTGGGGCAAGATTCGTAATCAAACGAAAACTACCCTCGCACAATATGCTCAGTCGGAGGAAGCTAAAAAGGCCTTGCAAACAACCATTGTAGCGGCTGTTTCAAAAGGATTTTATACTTTATTGATGTTGGATGCACAAGTGGAAATCGCTAGAAAAAATCTGGAATTAAATGATAAAACTCTTTTTATGATTAATCTTCAGTTTGAATCGGGTCACGTTTCATTATTGGCCAAACAACAAGCAGAAGCACAAAGACTAGTGGCTGCACAATTGATTCCTTTGTTGGAACAAAATATCGTTATTCAAGAAAATGCGTTGAGTGTATTAACGGGAGGTTTTCCAAAAGCAGTTGAACGCAAAGTGATGTTGAGTGCGATTGAATCTCAAAATCAACTTTCGGTAGGCGTACCGTCTGCTTTAGTTGGAAGAAGACCCGATGTAAAAAATGCGGAATTGATATTACAGGAGGCAAATGCAAAAGTTGGTATCACAAAGGCTAGTTTATATCCGTCTCTGACGATTACTGCTACTGGTGGCTTAAATGCCTTTGAAGCAAGTAATTGGTTTTCTCTTCCTACTTCATTATTCGGAGTGGTTGCAGGAGGAATTACTCAACCTTTATTAAATGGCAAAAGACTTAGTACACAGTATGAGATTGCGAAAGTTCAACGAGAAAAAGCAGTGATTGGTTTCCGTCAATCAGTTTTAGTTGCTACAGAAGAAGTTTCAGATGCTTTGATTAAAATACAAAAAATAGAAGAGCAAAACACGAAGCTTTCTTTAAGAGTAAAAACCTTACAAGAAGCCATCGGGAATGCAGATATGTTATTTAAGAGTGGCATGGCTAATTATTTAGAGGTAATTACCGCTCAAAGTAATTTATTACAAAGTGAGTTAGAATTGGTTTCCTTGAAAAAAGCCAGACTAGAAGCAGATGTAGATTTATATCGGTCGTTAGGTGGTGGTTGGAAATAAGTAGTATTGCAGGATTTGTATTTAAACAAAACAGCTCAGCCCTATAGCTGAGCTGTTTTGTTATTAATTAATAACCAGTATTTTGATACATTTTCACTGGATTTAATTTGTATTCGTCTGCAGGAATTGGGAATAAATAATCCTTCAAACCAAAGTTAGACACTTTAGCCGTTCCATAATCTGCTTGTGGTTTACTTTGGATATATGAAACCAACTCTGTCGCTGTAAAGAAACGAAGTAAATCAAACCAACGGTGATGTTCAAATGCTAATTCAACTCTACGTTCATGAAGAATAGCCAATTTTAAAGTTGGGTATCTCTTAGCGTAATCAGCATCATTTTTCATTACTTCATACGTTGGCATTTTGGCTCTTTCACGAACTTGATTTAAGTATTGAATGGCACTCGTTTCATCACCCAAATACATATTTACTTCAGCCAACATCAGTATTACATCTGCATATCTGATAATTGGCCAGTCGTTTCCGCCATAACCGTTGGCCGTAGCTGCCGCACTAGCATCTCTGAATTTAGTGATATACCAATCTTTTACTGAAGCATCATTGGCATATTTTATCGAGAAATCTTTACGTAAATCATTGGTTTCGTATTCTTTTACTAAATCAAGTTTTACATTTCCACCTACGCCGCTACTTGGTTTCAACGAATTAATTGTTTCCCCTTTTGCTTGATTGTTAGCAGCAATTGAAGATGAATACGTTATATCGCCTTGTTTATTAACAATCTGGAAAATGATTTCTGGATTAGTTGATTTTTTATTTACATCAAAAACATCTACATAAGGGATTTCCTTTAAATCCGTAAAGGCTCTCATGTTATAAGCTGCCATTAAATACGTTTTTGCATTCGCTAAATTACTAGCACGGTTAGCTTGGTCTAAAGTAGTAGCCATTGTTAAGTACACCTGTCCCAATAAAGCGTTCGCTGCTGCTTTTGACACTCTTCCTTTACCTGTAAGTGGCTGTTGATTAGGCAATCCACTTGCTACAGCCTCTTTCAAATCTGCAATAATTTGTTCATATACTTTTTCTTTTTTCTCACGGAAAGTATTAGTAACAATCTCATCAGAATTTAGTTGTTTAGTAACCAAAGGAACATCACCCCATTTTCTTACTAAATGAAAGTAAATCATCGCACGAACAAACTTTACTTCTGCATTGTAAATATCTTTATTGGCAACAGTGGTAAATGTTACTTTATCAATGTTTGAAGTAACTTGATTACAACGGGCAATTGTTTGATATAACGACAGCCAGTGGCTTTTTAAATAGGTGTTACTTGGCAAAATAGAAAAATCATTGAACTGAAAAGGCTCGCCTGCATTCGACTGGTTATCATTTCTACCAGCATCATCCGAACGCTCATCAGTGTAAAGTCCACTATTTTCGCCAATATTATTTGAGCTACGAAGCGATTGGTACACACCATTTACTGCTAGAAGCACATCATTTTCTGTACGAAAATAATCAGAAGCAGCTACAGAGTTAGGGTCTGTTTGTAGGACAAAATCATCACTACAACTTGTAAGGGCTGTCGCCATTACAAGTAATACTATTAGTTTCTTTATCATTGTTATGAATATCGTTAAGGTGATTTTCGAGAAAGCATCACAAGAGATTACTTTCCTTGAAAATCAATTTAGAATGTCAATTTTGCACCAATATTATAAGCTCTCATCAAAGGATATTTTCCGTAATCAACACCAGGTGTAAGATTCGCTCCGTCGTTATAATCAACTTCTGGGTTATAGCCTTTGTATTTAGTAATGGTAAATGCATTATCCACTCCTACATAAATTCTAGCATTTGATACCGATTTTTGTTTTCCTAACCATTGTGTTGGTACAGTAAAACCAAGCGTAAGATTAGTACAACGTAAGAAAGAACCATCTTGTAAATAGAAACTTGAAAGACGAGTACTATTACTTTGTGTACCACCACGAGAAGCACGATATACCCAACCATCTCCAGGTTCTGTTTCTGAACGATAACGATTTGCTACTGAAGCATATTGATTACCAGAACCTTCCATGTTATAAACATAGTAATCTTGACCGTCCAATACTTGGTTACCATAAGACCCATTGAAAGATGAGCTTAAATCAAAGTTTTTATAGGTTGCTGATAACGCAAAGCCATAAGTAAATTTGGCGTAAGGTGTACCAATAACCGTTTTATCTAAATCGTTTACTACTCCGTCACCATTAACATCTTCAAAATAAATATCCCCTGGCTTTAAAGTATTGCTGGATGCGGTTGAGCGAGCAGGTCCTTTGATTTTATACCCTGCTGGGAAAGACTGCGTAGCCGTATTATACACTAAGTTATCAGCCGCTAAATTATCCATATCCGACTGACGAACCATTCCTTTTACCTTAAAACCATAGAACATACCGATTGGCTGGCCTTGCTGTGTAATATGTGTTAAATACGAACGCTCAGCACCATTAGTAATAATCGTGTTAGCACCACCAAGGTCTAATACCTCATTACGGTTGATTGAGATATTACCGCTTAAATTAACTCTTAAATCACTGTTCTGTATGATACGTGTGTCAATCTGTAAGTCTAACCCTTTATTCTGTACTTTGGAGTTTCTTAGATTTGTTAACATCGTTGCAGCACCAGAAATAGCAGAAACGGGCTGATTAAACAATAAATCTGATGACTGACTGATATAATAGTTAGCCATTACAAAAATACGATTATTGAATAAACCGATGTCTGTACCAAAGTTGAACTGAGAAGTAGATTCCCATCCTAAGCGTTGGTCACGAATGGTATTTGCATAAACAGCAGACTGAATGGTTCCATTGCCAAAAACGACTCCTGTGGGGCTAGACATCGTCTGTAAATAATTATAGTTACCAATATTATTGTTACCACTTAATCCCCAGCTTGCTCGTACTTTTATTGATGTCTGTTCTCCGAATCTATCCGCATAGAAAGGTTCTTGAGAAAGATTCCAGCTAGCAGAAACAGATGGGAAATTTCCCCAACGATTCAAAGGACCAAAACGAGAAGAAGCATCACGTCTGAAAGATGCCGTTAAGAAATATCTATCTTTGTAATTATAAGCCACACGAGCTAAATACGAAAGTAAAGTAGCTGTTGATTTACCTGTGTTACTATTCAAAGTAAACAAAGTAGCATCAGCTCCTTTTCCAGTAATTTCCTCAATTCTATCGTTTTGAAAACCTTTAGCAGTTACGCTAATCACATCAATATCAAGCTCTTGGGCAGTATAACCAGCCAAAGCATTAATAGTATGATTTCCGAATTTACCATTATAATTCAAGGTAAACTCTGCCAATTTATCCATTTCAGATCTAGTCTGAGCAACAGCGTTGGCAGCAGCAATAGATTGTGCAGAACCTGGAGGATTAGCACCATTACTCAAAGAGGTCGGCAAATAGAATTCATATTTTTCATTATATGTCTGTAAGCCTACATTTACTTTAGCAAATAAGCTTGGTATAATTTCATACGTAGCATTTCCACTAAAAGTACCACGAACACCTTTACGAGAAATATGGGTTTCGGTTGCCAATGCTACAGGGTTTTCTACCGATTGGTAAGCATACAATGCAGATTTAGCAGCCGCCTCGTTTTTCTTTAAGCTTCCATCTTCATTATATGCAGCAAAAAACGGCATATAAATTAAAGCTCCAAGAATTGGCCCTTGGTTGAAACGTCCTTCTTGTACTTCACGGTTTTCATTGGTAGTAACTGCTAAATTCCCAGCCACTCTTAGTTTTTTGCTTACCTGTCCGTCAATATTTGCACGGAAATTAATACGTTCCTGCTTGGTACTTTTAATAATCCCTGGCTGATTCAAATACCCACCACTGATAGCATAACGAGTTGAAGAATTACCTCCTGAAAAAGATAAATTATGACGTTGTGCTAGCGATGTCTGATAAAGCTCATTTTGCCAGTCAGTATCAATCTTTGGTTTAATCAATGTCTGAGTACCAAAATTGTAGAATTCCTCAGGAATACTTACCGAAGAAGCATTTCCTACTTTAGCAACTCTGGTAGCGTTATCATCAGAGAACATCGCATCTGACCATACTCTACCAGAATTCACGATTAAATCACGATAAGTATTATTATGACCATCAATTAATAATTGGGCAAATTGTTCAGAGTTTAGCAAATCTACTTTTTTACTTAACTGATTCAGACCATATTGTACATCATACTGAAACTGACCAGTTCCTTCTTTTCCTCTTTTAGTAGTAATCAACACTACACCGCCTGAGGCTCTTGAACCATAAATCGCAGCTGAAGCAGCATCTTTTAAAATGTCGATTGATTCGATATCGTTTGGATTAATGAATAAATCATTTCCTACAGGATAGCCATCTACCACATAAAGTGGGTCTGAACTCGCATTGATTGACCCTACACCACGAACACGAATTTTAGTACTTACATACGGTGCACCACTTACTTGTGATACCTGTACCCCTGCTACTTTCCCTACTAAAGCCTGACCTACTGTTGGCGTACTAAGGTTTAATTCTTTAGCTTTTACACTTGAAATCGCTCCTGTTACATCACCTTTACGCACTGTTGAATAACCAATGGCTACCACTTCTTGTAACTCTTGTGAATTCTCGGTCAACTTAACATTGATTACCGCCGATTTTCCAACAAGTATTTCTTTTGATTCGTAGCCTACAAAAGAGAATACCAATGTTGTTCCTTCGTTCGCTGTAATTGAATATTTACCATTAGCATCAGTAACTGTTCCTTTTTTTGCCGTTTTATCAAAAACGTTTACGCCTGGCATCGCTTGCCCTATTTCATTCGTCACGGTACCTGTTACAGGCACCGCCATTTGTTTTTGCTGGGTAAAAGCATTTGCTTTTACCGCCCCAATTACTTGAGAACCAGCCATTACAATTAACAGCAGGACTCTTAGCCACATCTGCTTTTGTAGTTGTTTTTGCATTTTTAATTGATTATTAATTGGAAACTAGGATTATATTCTTACCATTTTAAACTTGTTAGATGCACATTTGCTTTGCGAGAAGAAGTAACAGCTAAGCCTTTTTGGAGATTTTTAGTCAACGAGAAGCCTTCTAACTCATCCGCTTTATCTACATCTATTACTTTTAATACTACTTCGTGACCACTTTCTAAAGATTTTTCAAAATCCAAGAAAGTAAATCGCCAGCGACGACCTTCTATTTGATTTTGAATTAATACTAACACCTTTTTTTCGGGTACCCACAATAAGTTTTGTACAAAAGGGCTACAAGTAAATTTCTTATAAAGGACACCTTCTTCCGAAGTCTTTTTAGCAGTTTTTAGCGCTAACGGATTGTATAAACGTACTTCATTTTTTTTGCTCCCATAATCGGCTGTAGCTACAAACCATTTATTTTTGTATTGCACATATTCTGGTCGAGTTCCTTGAATACAAGCATCGTCGTCGATAGTATTTAATAGATTACCATCCAATGTTTTTGTTTTTTGCAAGCCTTCCCAATCCACTAAATAAATCACAGCTTTCCAGAGCGTCCCTTCTGGATTCAGCCGAATGCTATTACCAATAAAAGTGGGCTGGTCTTTGTGAAAAGCAATGCCCGTAGGATGATTGATAACGTCCTTCCCTTCTAAGCTTAATTTTATTTCTTTGCCCGTGTAAGCAAGCGAATCATCTTTCAAGATATATTCACGAATCATCCCTACTTCACGGTCGCCATAAATAAATGTTTTCTCATTTTGTATGCTGATACCTTGTCCAGCACCCAATGAATCTATAGTAAACTCTTTTTGAAGTGTTAGCTGAATATCTTTAGGCAACGTTTTTTGCGATAAAAAGCAAAAACTCAAAATACCTGAGAGGATGAGTCCACTCATTTCGATGATTGTTCTTTTCCTTTTCATGATGAGATAGTAATTGTGAGTTAGTGAATTGTGAATGTGTGAGTTAGTGATTGGGCGAGTGGGTTTTATAAAGAATATCTTCTTTACATCAACGTAATAATACACAACTCACTCAATCACTAACTCACAACTAAATTCTATGGGTCAAGCGGTTCCAATGGGTTAATTTGTAGGGCTTCAATAAGCGGATAAAATTCGGCTTCCGTTTCTGACAAACGTTTGCCTTTACGATAAGGCACATGATTTAATTCTTTTTCACAACGTTTATCCAAATTCAATTCTTGGATATACATACTTTGTGATTTTGAAGTAGAGGTAATACAAGCTTTATCGAAAGGAATGCCATAACGGAAAATCAAACGAGCTGTATTACGCATATTGGTGGTAGTATGGCGTGCATGGGGTTCTACAATCACGGCATTGGCTGGTACATGAAGTTTCTCAACCATAAACTTTCTCATTTCGATGGCCTCATTATAAGGAGTTTTATAAGGATGAACGTTACCCCCCGAAACAACAACTAAGGGTGCTAACCCTTCAAAATAACGCAAAGCGGCTACTCTACAACGCAACATTCCCTCAGCACTTAAGGCTACCTTTGGCTCGTCGGGACCAGCACCAGGTACTAGAATTACAGCATATTTGTAGGCTTCCCAGTTGATAGTCTTGATACGCTCGAATGCTAATTTGTTTACAGTAGAAGCCATCGGTTCATAATCCGCCACTTGTTCACGTTCGTTAATTTCCAAGGCAAGTAAAGCGGACGTTAAAGAAGGCTCGAAAAATAAACTTGCTTTTTTACTTTCTTCTTGAACAGTTGTGTGCAAGTCTCCAACTAATTGCGAATAATTTTTATTACTAACCTTAAAACTGATGGAATCAATCGCTGGATAATTTGGTTTTTGTCCTTCTATGTAAACACTAATTGCAAAATTGATTCCATGTGCATCTTGCTCCCACGCCTTAATAAGTTGTTCTTTAGCAGAAAGTTTTTGTGATAAAATATAAGCCCCCGAAGGAATTAAATGATTGAACACCAACTTCCCCAAAGCATTATTATCATTATACAATTCGCCTAAACGACGACTAACTTCCTGAATATCAGCTTTACTTAATTTCATACTTTCGCTTAAGCAAAGGAATTTATTTTGGCATTCCTTAGAAGCCTCACTCAAACCATTTAGTTTTTGCTGGGTGATTTTCTGTAAAGAAGCATCCTTACTAAGTAATTGTTTTACCTCAGGAAGATTTTGGAAAAGCGTTAAGAGGTAATAATTTTTTGATTGAACAAAGCTTTTTCCATGCATTAACGTATAATTTGCTTTCGCATTTTGGGCTTTTAATGCATGAACACTACAAAATAATAGTCCACAAAAGACTAAACTGTATATTTTTTTCATCAATTTGATATTTATATAAATAAGTTATTTCTTCCGAAAAAGAGACCCCTTATTCAAGTTTTTGGATAATAGTATTATTAATGAAGTTGTCTTCTGCAAGGCATACTTTTAAAGCGTTGTTCGCTTAACGTCGGAAGGTGTTTTGAAAAATGTCATCTTTCTGGAGCACTTTTATGTTGCAAAAGTACACTGGCTGTTTAACCTGAAAATAATTATAATAATATCTGTTTGTTAATAAAAATATAATTTTTGAATCATTTTATGATTAAATTGCACTAATTAATGTATATGTACAAATCCTTCGTATTCAAGTGATTAGTAATTACTTTTTTTCAAAATATTCAGAAAATTTGCAATGTTAACGGTGCATTTACTGTTAGTATAAAAACAAAACTCAAGGAAATTATCAATATGACATTCACTTTTCAAGTAATTGCTCTTCTGTTAAACCTTTGTTTAGCAACAACTTCTGCACACAAAGCGAAAACAATCGCAGTAGTAGATGAAATCCAAACCCTGTATATTGATTGCCAACTTAACGGTGTTGTTAGCTACGCTGCTTTTAAAGAATCCGTTGAAGGCGTTCATACTTTTCACCCTTCAAAACCCATCGTTACCATTGTAGATTTTTCTCTACCATCCAGTGTGGAACGTTTTTTTGTGATTGACTTAGCAAAAAAGAAATTGCTTTTTTCTTCCTTAGTAGCGCATGGGAAAAAATCAGGTGATAACATTGCTCATTTATTTTCAAATAAAATAGACTCTCATCAAAGTAGTTTGGGTTTTTATTTGGTTGGCAGTAAAATTACGAGTCCAAAACATGGTATGGCATTGTTATTACATGGTTTACAAAAAGGAATTAACGATAATGCTCGCAGAAGAGAAATCATTATTCACGGAGCATCGTATGTAAGTCCTTCATTTGTTCACCAATTTGGTCGTCTAGGACGCAGCTTCGGCTGTCCAGCATTGCCAAACGATTTAATCCCTAAAGTGGTGCCTGTATTGGCAAATGGAAGTTTACTATATATTCATAGTTAACAAGTTTGTACATATTTGTAAATAGTAGATTTTTAACCGCGGTTAGCAATCTACTATTCGTCAACCTCTAATCTTATACTCCTATGCAGAAAACTAAAATCACATATTTGTTATTTTTAGTATTGTTTGGTACTTTATTATTCCTAGTTGTAATGGAAGGATGTAATAAAAGGAAAAAGAAAAATAGAGGCGTTCTACCAGATTCAAGCATTTATCAGTCACAGAATTATAATGATTTATTACTAGATTCTGCCTCCATTACGGCTTTCCTCAAAACATTTTCTGTGTCAGATACCATCAAAGAGGAGATTAATGAATTTTATGTACGACGTAATTACCAATTCGCTTGGATTAATAATAACGGTTTGTCGAATTCAGTCTCTACCTTTTATAATCAATTACAGAACTACCAAAAAGATTTTGCGGATAATAGCCTTGATAACAGACAGATGGAAGAGCTTATATTAGCCTTTCAGGCCGATGAGAAAGGATTTCTTGCTCAAAAAAATCAAGTCCAACAATTAGAATTATTACTGACGACAACTTTTTTCAAGTTTGCCGAGAAGGCTTATGGCGGTATCAATAAAAGTCCATACGACCTTGAATGGTTTATCCCTAGAAAAAAGAAAAACTATCAAGTATTGCTTGACTCACTGGTTTCGCTTGCTAAAGGCGAAACTATTCAAGAACCTGTGAATCAATATTATTTACGATTGAAAGATAAGCTTAAACAATATAGAGTAATTCAAAAAAATGGTGGTTGGAAAAGCGTCGTTACTAGCAAAAAGAAAATAGCGGTGGGCGATAGCGATTCTTGTGTCGTAAATATCAAAGAGCATTTATTTTTGACAGGCGACCTAAGAGCAAATGATAAAACTATGCTGTATACCGATTCACTCGCTTATGCTGTAAAAAGATTTCAGCAAAGAATGGGATTACCGCTAACAGCCAAAGTTGATCTTGCTACTATTAAGGAACTCAACCAAAGTGTCGATGTTAGAATTAGACAAATCATGATTAATATGGAACGCCTAAGATGGGTTCCAGTAGAAATTGAAAGTGATAATTTGTTAATTAATATCCCAGAATTTAAACTTCATGTCATTGAAAAAGGCAAGCAAGTTTGGGAGATGAATGTAGTAGTAGGTAAAACAGCTAGTCAAACCAGTATTTTTAAAGGTAATTTATCCCAAATTGTATTAAATCCTTATTGGGGTGTGCCGACTAGCATCGTTCGCAATGAAATCTTGCCTAAGTTAAAACAAAGTACTTCTTATTTATCCCGAAATCATATAGAAGTACTTTCTGGCAATAAGGTAGTTAATCCCAATTCAATTAATTGGCGAAAATATGAAGGAAATGTTCCTTTTAATTTCAGACAACTACCTGGCGATGATAATGCCCTTGGTAAAATAAAGTTTTTATTCCCTAATAATTTTAATATTTATTTGCATGATACTCCTTCCAAAGGATTATTCAATGAACCCAAAAGAGCGTTTAGTCATGGTTGTATTCGTGTATCACAGCCGAATAGATTAGCCCTTTATTTATTAAGAAATGATAAGGCTTGGAATAAAGAGAGAGTAGATAAGATATTGAAAACCGATAAGGAATATGGGATTAAAGTCAGCCCGAGGGTTCCTGTTTATATTGTTTACTTCACTTCGTGGGTAGATAATACTGGACAAATCAATTTTAGAAAAGATTTATATGGCTTAGATGCTAAGCTTTCAAAAGAAATTTTTGGAGATAGTTAGAAAACAAAATCCCTTAAAATATTTTAAGGGATTTTGTTTTATACCTCTTTATTTTCTACACTTTTCTTTCGCCAGTAATTAGCTAAAATTGAGCCTGATATATTCATCCACGGACTAAAAACGGCTGCTGGCAAGCCAACAGTTCCGAGTTTGCCCATCCCCCCAGCTAAGCCAGAGGCCATTCCACCATTTTGTAAGCCTACTTCAAAAGCAATTGTCCTAGAAGAATTTTTATCTAAGCCAAACAAACGACTCAGCCAATAGCCAAAGAAATACCCAGAAGCATTATGAATTACTGAACTGATAAAAAGTAGTATTCCTACTTTCATCAAGTTATCTCGCCCTGCTGCCGTGGTTACTGTAGTAAAATAGATAATACCAAACATAGAAATATAAGGCATGATGGTATCAAGCTTTGGAAAATAATTAGCCGCTTGATGATACAATACTCCGACTAATATCGCTGCCAATAAAAAACTTAGTACTTCTAAAGACTGAAGAATTTCAGGAGAAAGTAATGATGATTCAAAAAAATGCCAAAGTCCTAAGGGTAGAGCAATCAACCAAAGTGAGGAAATTACAACAAGGATATTTACATGTTTCTTCCCTTGAAGGGAAGCTGTTTTTAAGTAATCATGTAATAAAGCAGCACTAATGGGTACGATAACGATTTTGATGATTTCCATCATCATGTTGATAAAATGAATTTCTATTAATGTACCCGCTAATAGTTTCATGATTAAGGGTGTCAAAAATGGAGCAGCTAAAGTAGCCATTGCTGTTACTACCACCGATAAAACCAAATTTGCTTTGGCTAAATAAACCATCACATTAGAGGCTAACCCGCTTGAACATGACCCAATTAAAATAATTCCAGCAGCAATTTCTGGTTCAAAATCAAAGACTTTAGTAAGTAACCAACCCATAAAGGGCATAATTGAAAAATGACAAAGTAAACCAATCGCTACACCTTTGCCAGTAGAAGCCAATCCAGAAAAATCACGAATACTCATCTGAATGCCCATACCGAACATTACAAATTGAATAATGATGAGTATAAGCCATTTGTTTCTTAAATCAATCGTTCCCCAGTGGGTGAAAGCAGCAGGATAAACCATCCCCGCTACTACTGCGACGATAATCCATGCCGTATACTGATAACTTTTTAAAGCGGAAATGCTTCCCATTCCTAGCGTAAAACTCAGCACAGCCACTACAAGGGCTACTTGGCTAATTGCTGAATTTTCTTGTATAAACGTATATACCAAAACCAATACAGCAATGGCACTGATTCCTAAAAGAAATTGCTGGATATTTTTCATCATCAAAGAATAGTAGCAAGGTGTTGAACAGCAATGATTGGGCTCGCCAAGATGGGCACTTTTTTATCTGCTTCATCTAACGTATCTACTACTCTCGCCATAGAAGCCTGCGCCAGCAAAATAACATCTACTTGATTGACTAATTCTTTTAAGGCTTTCGCTACAATCTCATCGTGTTTGGTTGCATCTCCACTCATTAACGCTTCAAAAGCTCCTTCACATAATATTGAAACTAATTCTATTTCCTTTCCTGCTTTTTGTGCACGACGTACTACTAAATCGCTTGTTGGACCTAATGTAGTTGGTAACGTAGCTATTACGCCTATTTTCTTTCCAGTTTGAACTGCCAAATCAGCCATTGGTTGGTCAACTCTCAATACTGGAATACCCGTCAAGGCAGCAGAAGCTTCAACAGCCGAGCCAATGGAAGAACAAGTAACCATGATAAAATCTGCTCCTGAAGCTTCAGCCGAACCTACATAGTCAACCACTCTCCTAGCCACATCTGGTCTAAGTTCTCCATGCTTAATCACATTTTTAATTAAACTATCATCTACAATATTAAATACCTGAACGCCTGGCAAGTATTCATTACAAAGTTGTTGGAAAATAGGCACCAATGTTGCCGAAGTATGAATAAGACTTAATGTTTTTGTTTGCATTTTTATATTATTTTATAATTAGCTATTCATGATAATTTACCCTCTAACAAAATACCGAAGTATCGTTCATCACCTACCTGCCCTCCTTTGAAGTTGACTTCTATGTTATTAATCAAAGGGTTTGTAGAACGAGCTTTGCATAATGGTGCACCAGCTACTAAGGGTGCAAGCATTTCTACCGCTTCTATTTCCATCGCTCTGGCCGCATAGCTAGAAGTATCTCCCCCAGCAATTACTACCCTCCTGACATTAGTGGATTCCACCACCTTTTTAGCGATTAAACCTAAGGCTTTACCTAATTTTTCTGAAGACAAAGTTGCCTTAACGTTTTCCTTACTTCCATTAGTATGCACAATCAAGTGTTGCCCTTGTTGAGCTATGTCGACTGCTTTTTGAAAATATTCTTTAATTGGTAAAGCATCGATTTCGCTATCACAAATGGCTTGTGCATCAATTACCATCTCCTTAAACCCATGTTCTAAAGCCCAAGAAATTTGTCTGGATGTAACAGGCGAACAACTTCCTGCAATTACTAATAATGGGTCAGCTTTTTCTAATGCCTGCCATGAAGTGACAGCTTGCAATATTTGAGTTTCATTCCAATACTTACCCAAAGCCATTTCTACACCAGAAGAACCTACTGAAAACAACGGCTGTTCTTTATCTGCTAATTCATCTATTAGTCGACCAATATTCGAAAATTGTTCTTCGTACATGGCATCAATCAACACAACTTCTGCTTGTTCATCCATTAGTTTTGCTAACCTTGTTGATAGTTCCTGAAAAGGTTTAGCTACTTGAAGAATATCCAACAATCCTATTTTTTTATCAGTCTGCTTGGCTAAATGTAACCTCAAATCGCTCTCATCAGCAGGCGTTACAGGGTGTTTAATCATAGAAGGGTGGCGGTCGAGTCTATAAATTTGCCCTGTACTACCTATTCCCATTCTAGCAAATAAATTACCAAAAGCACAGTAACGTCCTAACGTGGGTGCCGCTACCAATAACGGAACGCAAGTATTTTGAAAAACAGCAATGCCTACATCAATGGCTTTTCCAATGCTTCCAGTTTCAGAAGAAGAATCAAACGTTGAGCAAACTTTATAATGTACATGCTTTACGCCTAGTTGCTTTAAGGCAGAAAACGTCGGCAAAAGAGTTGTTTCCATTTGACTAGGCGACATAGAGCGAGACAAACCCGCCACGCCGATAGCATTCAAATCAGTATAAGCAGCCAATTGAGTAGCCGTTGGTGCATCAATAAATAGTGCGGTTTTTGCTCCTGCCTTACTCAAAAATTCTAGTGCATCAGTCGAGCCCGTAAAGTCATCGCCATAATATGCTAAAAGTAAATTATGATTGACCATCTTATTTTGCACCAAATTTTTCTACAGATTTAGCAAATTCGGGATATATTTTAGCGGCATCTTCAATGCCTAAACCATCCGCTGCGGCTTGCCAAGCTTGTTGTAGTGCTGTTACGCCAGCAGCTGGCCCCATAGTGTGAGCTAAAATACCCCCGCCCGCCATGTATAGCAAATCGGTAGTTTGTGTACGACGATAAGTTTCTGGAGCTTGTCCGCCCCATTGTCCAGACGAGACTACTGGTAAAATAGAATATCCTCCTAGCAAAGGCTTTAAACAAGCTTTTATTGATTGAACAACTGAGTCATCGCTCTCCCAAAATTTATTCTGTATCCCATTTACATGTAGTTGGTCAACGCCAGCCAAACGCCAAAGCTTTTGATAGGCAGTAAAGTCTATTCCTAATAATGGATGTCTGGTAAGCATTCCCCAACCATTTCTATGTCCATGAATTGCCAAAGCTCCTTGGTCGCATATCTTTTTAGTTCCTGCTAAGCCCACGCTGTTGATGCTAATCATCGCACAAGTTCCCCCTGCATTGACTACTTTTTCATAGCGTTCTAACATTTCATCTATTTCTCCACTGATATTGAAAGCGTACATAATTTTCTTGCCCGTTTTATCAGCGTGCTTGTTGATTACTTTCATTACCTCGTCAACTCGTTCATTAAAAAGAGAATTGGCCGTTGAAGAAAGCAATTCATCATCTTTGATAAAATCAATGCCTGCATTGGCGAGGGTTTCTACTAAAGTTGCCGTTTGCTGAGGTGTCAAGCCAACACTAGGTTTAATGATGGTTCCAATTAATGGACGATTTTGAACCCCAGTTAATTTTCTACAGCCTTCTATGCCAAATTTAGGTCCTGAAAAGTGTGTAGCATAACTCGCTGGAATATCAATATCCATTAATTTCAACCCTGTAAATTGACGAATCTCGTATAAATTACCTTGTAGTGTGGAAATCAATACAGGAAGGTTATACCCAAAATTCTCTATCGACCAAGAAATCTTCACGATGGCTCGATGGTATTGATGATTGCTACTTTCAGCCCCAGGAATAGCAGGTGTTGAAACCGTTTCTAAAAATTCAACAGATTCTACCCTTGCCGCAAATCTTTGTTTTAATTCTTCGGTTTCACCCGGTACTGCTGTAAAAGTGCCAGACGATTGTTCTCCTGCTAACACCGTTGCAGCGGCTTCTGGTGCAAAGGGTGTTTCTATAAAATATGTTGCCGTTATTCTTTCCATAAAAATTTTATCTACTTATTGGAATCCATACTTCCATTTCAGAATGTCCACGATTGCTCCAAGCATAATAGGGAATTAAACGTACCTTGGTTGAAACAGGAGCTTGTTCAGAAACCTCTCTGTATAGTTTATTAGTCCACGTATCTGAACCATCAATAATTTTAGCTTCGCCTTCTAATGCGGTGATTGGGCTATTTTCTATCATCATTGAGGTTGTTTTCCATTTGCTTTTTGGAGAAATAGCAAGGGTATTTAATTTCAATTGGCTGTTATCAACTGACTCTAAACAATATACAATTGGCCCTCTTTTCACTGCTACTTGATTTCTAATTTCTTCAGCCAAAGGATTAGCTTCAATTAATTTTACCGTCATCGGTAAAACAATCTCAATTTTATCAGCAACCGACCATTTTCTATTTACTTCAACATAACTTCCTACTTCAATTTTTCCTGTAAAAGGCTTCCCATTAATCTTAATCGTCGCACCTTTACTCCATTCTGGTATTCTTACAAAAACTGAAAAAGCATTGTGTGGTACTTCTTTCAATGATATGCTAATATTTCCATCCCAAGGATAATTGGTCTCTTGGGTAAGGCTAATTTTTGAACCATCTTTCAAAGAGGTAGAAAGGGTATTAGCTCCATACAAATTCAGCCATAATCCTTTTTCAGAGATACTATACGCATAATTATTTATTTGGGCGATGGTTCTTACTGTATTTGGTGGACAGCAGTTTGACTTGCTGATATACTTTTGTCGACCACCCATCCAACGCAATTGGTAAGGATAAGCATCAGAGGCACTCAAAGGATTGGTATAAAAAAACTTATCCCCATCTAAACTAATACCCGATAAAATACTATTATATAATGCCAATTCCATTACATCAGCATATTTGGCTTCGCTCGTAATTTGAAGCATTCTCCAGTTCCATAATAGGTTTCCGATATTAGCACAGGTTTCATTGTGTGCTGAATGATTGGGTAGTTGATACGATTTGCCGTAAGATTGGTGTACTTTCTGCACTGTATCAGGCTTATAAGATGTCCCCTCTGGTGAAACACCGTCGTACAAAGCGCCACAGCCTCCCGTAATGTACATTTTATGGTTAATGACATCGTCCCACATCAAATCTAACGTTGACAGTAAAGTGCTATCCCCTGTTTCTGCAAAAATATCTGCCGCTCCTGCAAACAAATAATTCGCTCTTACGGCATGACCAACTACTTTTTTCATTTGTCTGAACGGTACTCTATCTGAATTGTCGTCAGTGCCTTCTGAAAGTCCCCGAATATTGATGAGCTTTTTAGCTAACGTTAAATATTTTTCATCCCCAGTAGTTCTGTACATTTCAATAATCCCCATGTAATGCGAAGGACAAATGGCATTTCTTGCTTGCTCAGGACTTGCATTATTATAAAAGCCAATCAGAAAGTCGGTTGCTTTTTTAGCAATATTTAGTAACGATGTTTTGCCTGTTACCCTGTAGTGTACGCAAGCGGCTGTCATTAAATGTCCAAAATTATAGGCTTCAAAACTCAGTTTGTCATCAAACATCTTTTGTTCGCCTGTTTTCTTTTGTTGAATAATTGCCTTTGTGTAAATATATCCATCGGGCATTTGGGCTTTACCAATCACCTCAATGGCATGGTCCATCAACTCATCCAATTTCTTATCTTTCGTTGTGGCATACATACTGGCTACTGCTTCAAGTGTTTTATAAAAATCACCGTCATGAAACGATGGTCCTTTAAAAACACCATTCTCTAACCCTGCGGCTATTTCAAAGTTTTTGAAAGAATGACTTAGGGTAGCATCTGTATAATTTTTCCATAAAGTTGGCACCATAGCCGAGCGACAAACGGCAAAACGGTCTGCCCAAAAACCAGAAGTCCATGTTACATCACCAAAATCAATGCTTTGTAATTTAGCATTCGGACTTTTAGAGGTATTCACCAAGCCTTTATTTTGTGCTTGCAAATGATAGAATGAAATCATCACTATAAGTAATGTTCCCACTTTCTTGATTATTCTCTTCATATTTCTTTAATCATTGAAAATTTCTCAACTAAAACCTCAGTTCTTTTGCTTTTAATCCTACCGATTCTTTTACAGCATTAAATGGCATAATGAAAAACGTATATTGATAGGGTTTTGCTTTTATTTGATACTGTTCTAAAGGTGCTGCCACATCACTCCAACTATCATTCCCTCCTACGCCCATTTGTACTAAATCAATGTTCAGGTTGATAAAACCAGCATCATTTAAATTAAAAGTGTGTTTAGCCGTTTCGATATTTTGGTCAGTATAAGGCCTAGCACTCATGCTCAACAAGCTATCTGCTACTATCAATAATCCTTCTTGTTTTTTGTTAGACAGATACATCCAGCGAACATCTGTTCTATTGCCGTTCTCTTGTGGAACGGCATAAGGCTCCATAAAATCTTGAATATTTTGCTGATAAATCCCTACATCAAACCCATAACGACGGTCTACATAGTTTTCTAATTCTCCTCTGCCATACCATGTTATGTTCTCAAAAGTCCTTTCAATACCACACTGCATCCCAATCTTAGGAATGTTAGGGAGTGCAGGAGACGCTTTAAAATCATAGTTTACTTTTATAACCCCATCGCCATTAATGGTATAATTTACTTGGACAGATGCACTATCATTTACTAAGGTATAGTAGCTAGTAATTATGACAGCGTTTTTAGAACTCATCTTCACAGTACAGCTTTTTGTTTTTAACACAACATTATACCATTGTTTTAACTTGCGTTGAGCCTTCCACCCACGACGGTCGTTATCAGTCAGTGGACGACTAAATTTTGGCAATAATGGATTAAAAATCTGTTCTTTACCTTTGAATAAATAGGATGCTAAAGCGCCATTTTTCTTGTCGATTTTGATTTGAAAACTTTTTCCACTTAATAAAAAAGCATTATCTGTTTCTTGCAAATCAACAGCAGTGATAGTTTTCTTCTCTGATTGATGTGCAATTAATTCAGTTAAGGCAAATTGGTTAGAAGCTACTTCAAAACCTTTGTCTGCCCATGCTTCTTTTTTACTTAAAGTAAAATGCAATGTTGCAAAGTATTCTGTGTTTGCCTTGAATTTAGGTAAATACGGTAGGATATTAACCAGTGTATCACTTCCTGCTGAAACGTTCATTTTAGGCAATTCCTTCGTAAAAAGCACTTTGCCATCTTCTATTACTGATAACAAAACCGTATAGTCACCCAAAGATTTAGAAGCATGACGGTTTGTTATTTTTACAATTCCTTTTTCCGCATTTTCTAATACCGATTCCACGCCTTGGAATACTCTTTTACATTCATACATCGCGGCTTTAGGTCTTCCGTCAGAAGCAACAACTCCCTTAATCGTAAAATTATCGAAGTATTTTTCCCCAAAGTCCCCACCATACGCGTAAAACTCCTTACCAGAGGCTGAGTCTTTTTTCAATAATCCTTGGTCTTTAAATTCCCAAATACACCCTCCTATCACTCTTTTCGTTTTACGGAATAAGTCCCAGAACTCCTTTAAATTTCCTGCACTGTTTCCCATAGCATGTGCATATTCGCAAAAGAAAATAGGTCTGGTATCACCATTGGGTTGATTTGCCAATAATTCAGGCGTGTACATGGCTGGGTACATTCTACTAACAATATCTACATAGTATTGGTCCAGTGGATTCTGGAGACGATGCGAATGGTCATTAGGCTTTAAATATTTCGGGTCTTTATTATCCATATATCCTTCCATATTGGGACTTCCCATGGCTGGCTCGTAATGCACAGGGCGAGTAATGTCAAAATCGTGTATCCAAGCAGCCATCGCAGCATGATTTGGTCCGCGACCAGCTTCATTCCCCAAGCTCCAAAATATAATAGAAGGGTGATTTTTATCTCTTAAAGCCATCCTACTACTTCGTTCTAAATAAGCCCCTGTCCAAGCAGCATCATTGCTTAGTTTTGAGCCTAGCCCGTGTGTTTCCAGATTGGCTTCATCGATAACCATAATACCATATTCATCACACAAATCGTACAAATACGGGTCGCTTGGATAATGACTTGCACGGATACAGTTAAAATTGAAGCGTTTGATAGTAAGAATATCCTGTAGAATATCTTCTCTGGATAATGCCTTACCTTTTGTAGCATGATGGTCTGGACGATTAACGCCATACAAATACGTTACTTTTCCATTTATTAACAATTTGCTATTTTCTTTTGAAAATTCAATTGAACGAAAGCCTAGTTTACAGCTTTTAGCTTCTAGCACCCGTCCCAGACTATCTTCTAAAGAAAGCACTAACGTATATAGATTAGGGATTTCGTCACTCCATTTTTCAGGGTTTTTAACTTTGCTTTCTAACACGCCAAATTTAGCATTATCTAATCGTGGATAGATTTCGTTGATAATAGATTCAACACTTTTTTCGAGAGGCTTCTCAAAAACAGGTAAATTATTTTTATCATATAATTGCGCTTTCAATTGATACCCCACAACCTCTTTTCCTGTTAGGTTTTCTATTCTTGGTCGGATACTTAACAAGGCATCTTTATAATCTTTATCTAATTTAGTTTGATAAAAAAAATCCGCTATTCTGATTTTAGGCTCCGCATGAAGATATACTTCACGATGAATACCACTCAAACGCCATTGGTCTTGGTCTTCCAAAAAAGACCCATCGCTCCAACGAATTACCCACACAGATAAAACGTTTTCTCCTTCTTGTAAATAAGGCGTAATATTGAACTCAGAAGAAAGAAAACTATCCTCAGCATACCCAACAAATTTGCCATTTAACCACACTTTATAAGCCGAACTTACACCTCCGAAATGTAGGGTGACATTACTTTCTTTCCAATTAGCAGGAATTGAAAAAGTACGCTGATAACAGCCCACTCCATTATAATCTTTAGGAACGAAAGGCGGATTTACAGGTCTAAAAGGATATACCGCACTTTTATAAATAGGTTTGTCATACCCCTGCATTTCCCAATTTGAAGGCACAGGGATTGTTTTCCAACCGCTTACCCTACTTTTATAAAAATCTTTCGGAGCATCTGCAGGTTTTAAGGTAAAGCTAAAATCCCAGTTACCATTTAAAGTCAAATAGCGATTGCTCTTTTCTCGATTGCCCGAGATAGCACTATGAATATTATCAAAAGAATAGGCTGTTGCTCTGGATGCATCCCTATTAATCCCACTGACGGTTGGGTCTTCATAAGGCTCAGTTTGGTAAACCGTTGGAGCATTTGGCACAGCAGCTGGTGTTTTATCAACCAATTGTGCGAAGCTTGCAACATGTATGAAACAGCCTAAGAAAAATAAATATTTTAACATCTTCATTTGATAAATACTAATAAACAATTGATAATGAATAAGTAGCTGTTTAAACTTTCCGTTTCTGAGGTGGAAGTATTGTATTTTTAAATTGATTTTTTCAAAATTTGCGAAGCATAGCACCGCTACGTTGAGTAAATTTTGGAACAAGCTATTCTAAAAGACTTAGTTTAACCTGAAAGGGAAAGTTTAAACAGCTTCTAAGATAAAAGCAAACTATATTTCAGTAAGGTATTCATCTTTAAATGAAAAACCCCAACCAGCACGATCATGTGGTTTTGCCATACCATTCTTTATTTCCAAAGGATAATCTATCAACGGGTCAATCCAGTCGAATGATTCTGCCCCTACTCCGTTTGAAATGGTACAAAGCAATGGAATATCATAGTCTTTGTAATAATGTGGTAAAACAGGAATATTATAACTACCTGCTAATGCTGCACTATTTCGCCAAGCTTCTACCCCACCCAATCGTAAAATATCTGGTTGCCAAATATCAATGGCATTTCTTTGCAATAATTCCCGAAGTGGTAAGGTAGAGTATTCTCTTTCGCCCATTGCCAAAGAAATACCTGCTTGTGTTCTTAATAATTTATACCCTTCAAAATCTGTATGGTCGATTGGCTCTTCAAACCACTGAATATTCAGTTCTCTGGCTGCTCTCGCCAAGGCTAAAGCATTAGGCACTGTCATCCCTTGGTTAGCATCCATCATGATATTAATATCATTTCCAACAGCTTCTCGAACCAATTTCAAGCGTTCTAAATCTTCTTTCCACTCTGGTTTGCCTACTTTTATCTTTACTGCCTTGAAACCACGGCTTTTATAATTGCTAACCTCGTCAATTAATTCATCTGTAGAATACGAAATCCAACCACCACTGCCATAAATAGGCACTTCCCTTCTTGATGAACCCAATACTTTCCAGATAGGTTGGTTTAATATTTTACACCAAGCATCCCACATGGCAATATTAAAAGCTGCTTGTGCCCAACGATTTATACCTTCCATTCCAAAGTATTCGTTGGCATGGTTTAGCTTTTCGAAAACTTTTACGGTATCAAAGACCTGCTCGCCAATCAACATTTCACCGACGTCTTTTAAGGCTCCTGCAATGGCTCTAGGACTGTATTGAAAACTCAATAAATAGGATTCCCCAATGATACCGTTTTGCGTTTCGATTCTTAATACTAAAAAGGAGATTTCAGTCAACGTGTGCGTAGCATCAGAGATAGGTTTTGCTAATGTAGCTTTTGCAGTAAAAACTGAATATTTTTGGATTGAATACATATTAAAAGCGATTGTATAAAAAATCAAAATTAATAGTAATATACCTGTATTATATATAATATTTTCACAAGATATTGTAGGATGTTTGCATGAATGTAAATGCCATTTTTCAGCATTAAGTAGATATACAAATGTTTGAGATATATTAATCCCATC
>NZ_JBWKYN010000055.1:0-31062 GCF_059423785.1 Arcicella sp. GW458-12-2-14-TSB2
TGATAAATCTATATCTTTAAAATAATCTTTTCCCATATCACAAAGATAAGATTTTCAAATTAGCCTGACGGCTATGGTGTGATGCCAAACTGACGGAATCGATAAATGCCTGAGTGGTAGTACCGCCAACGGCATTACAAATTAATCCAATGGGAACATTCAATTTTTGATGAAGCGCTTTGCCAAAGTAATACCCCACCGCTGAAAATTTGGCCGCAGTTGATGGCGAGCAAACTTGCCAAGTAGTTGGTTCATAAAAAGAGCCTTTCTGTAATGCATCAAGCAGGCTATCACTAAATACCACATTTGCTAAAGGGCGAGCTTTGTTTTGTGCCACCATGCTAAACAACCTAATTTGATTAAAATTAGCATTGGGTATTTCTTGCCTGGCATTGCTTGATTGTTCGAGCCGCCATTCCATGTTTGATTGTCCCGAGCAAATCCAAACCTCACCAACTAATATATTCTTTAATAGGATAGTTGTATGTTTATCGCTAACCTTTAAGGTATACGGACCACCCGCTTTTACAGACGGCAGTCGCAGTTTCCATTGTCCATTATTATCCGAATAAGTGCTTTTTGTAATGTTATTAAAACTAACTTCTACCTTACAGTTTTTGCAAGAATTCCCCCAAACTGGTAGCTCCATGTTTTGTTGTAAAACCATATTATCCGTAAAAATAATGGGCAATTGTAATTGTGCTATTGAAGCATGACACAAACAACAAGCGACAAAAGAGAGGATGATAAAACGTTTTTTCATGTAAAAAATGAGCAAGTTAATCCAGTTGATTTATTTCCATTTTACCGTAGTAAAAACGATTTGAGTATATCCATTTTTTTCATATAGCACGCCTACTTCATTACGCTTTGTCTGAACAATGTCTGAATAGGCTGTATAGTCATGATTGTCTTTATCATCACTTTTGTCTATTAATGTTGAGATAGCCCATGTTTGTCCATCATCAAAACTGATTTTTAAGGTTAGGTTATTACGCTTCTGCGTATCAGCGGCATTACAAAAAGCTAAAATATGTTTCCCCTTTTTCTTCCCGATGGTTAAAATACTTCCTTCACAAACGGGGTCAGGGAGGTTTGCATCATAAAATGTTTTATCCCAATTTTGCCCCCCATCGTTGCTTATGGCTACAATTCTTTGTCTGATATCTCCTTTTTGATTACGGGCATTCAACATCAGCCTATCTCCTGAAATGGCCGTAGCAGTAGCTTCATTTCCACCTGCTATTTCAATGGTCTTACTTAATTGAAAAGATTTTCCGTGGTCATCTGTATAAAATCCATGCGCAAAATAATCCGCAAATTGCTTCTGTGGATTGCCTTGGGAGTGATTGGCGGCTACATAAATCCTGCCCTTGTATTTTCCTGCACTAAATTGGGTAGCGTGCCCTGGCGTATTAGCGTAAGAACGCCAATCTTCCTTAAAATTATAAGCAGGATTAGCAGTAGGTTGGTTCGGTTTGTGTACTTGCAAGGTAATATTTACCCCTTCACTCCAAGTAAACCCACCATCTGTTGATGTTTTGTACCATACTTCCCTCAATCCCTTTCCTTTTCTTACTTCGCCTTCATGATTGTTTCCAGTATTATAAAAAAGAAAGATTCTACCTTTAGGAAATGCTGGGTCGGAATCATCAAAAACAGGTGCTGGATTGCCTGCTTGAAGTGTATCGTAGTCGACAATGGTAGAGAGGCTACTCCAAGTTTTACCATTATCTGCACTCCGTTTCATCACAATATTAATATCACCAAAATCACCACTACCTTGTAGTCGACCTTCGGCAAAGGCTAATATATCACCTTTAGGAAGCTTGATAATAGCGGGAATGCGATATGATTTATGCCCTTCATTCCCCGAAACGAATACGGGTATTTGTTGTGCATGGGTATAAGATTGACCTAGTAAAATAAGGCACAGGAATAATAAAATATTTTGTTTCATGATTGTTCTTCTTTTAAATAATCAGCTAAAATTTTATAACAATACCATTCTTGTCTAGGCAAATGAAAAGGCCCTTTAAAAAGATTGCCTTTCGCAGTTTGTGCCACACTGCCATCTCTGTGCAAATATCCAAACCATTCTCCATGTTCAGCATCGTGAAAATGTGAATAGGCATATTCATGTACCATTTGGTGCCATTGAGCATATTTTTCATTGCCTGTCATCAAATAGGCTAATAACGTGGTGATGATTACTTCGTTGTGTGGCCACCAGAACTTCATGTCTTGCCAATATTCCTGCACAGGTTTGTCATAAACATCCCTGTAATAAAGAATGCCGCCATGTTCTTTATCCCATCCTCTTTCCCACATATAGTCTAGCATTTTGCAACCTAGTGCAATCAGATGTGGGTCGTTATTACGATATTTGGCTTCGTGTAAAATAAACCAAGCACCTTCCATGGCATGCCCTGGATTGAGCGTCCGACCATCAATATGGTCGATGATACTGCCGTCTGGTGCAACACTTTCCATGACACAACGAATGTCGTCTTTTACAAAGTCCGTCTCTATTTCAGCAATCCATTTACTAATCCATTCATCACAACGGTCATCGCCAATCGTTTCTCTTAATTGTTGAGCCGTGTTAATCATAATCATTGGCACACCAATTCCTTTGGATGGGCGAGTGACTGTGAACTTGGCAGGTAATAACGATGGATTGGTGGCGTATTCGATGCATTTGCCAAAAAGGAATCTAGCTTGTTCAGCCGCTTGTTGGTCGCCAGTGGCTTTAGCATAAGCAGCGTTGGCAATCGTGGCAAATGTCTCTGAAAAAAAATACCTTCTTTTGCGAATAGGTTGTCCGTCTCTGGTTACATGAAAAAACATTTGTCCATCAGTATCAAAGCAATGTTTATTCAAGAAATCAATGCCACTTTTAGCCCCTTCTATCCATAAAGGATTATGTTCAAAAGTATTGTTTAACGTTGATAACATCCATGCTGCTCGTCCTTGAATCCAAACGGCTTTGTCATCATCAATTAAATTGCCTTGCTGGTCTCTCATTAATAAATAACCTCCATATTCAGTATCAATACTTCTCGGAAACCAAAAAGGGATAGTATTATTGAGTAATTGGTTTTTATAAAAATCTCTTAATTCAATAAGCTTTTGGGTTGAATAGAGCATTGTTGTCAGGTTAAATGGTGTTGTTAAAGTCATTGTGTTTGGGTTTGATAAAGCCAATAAAAAGAGCCACAGCAATAAATACAAAGCCTGCTAAAATGGCTAAATCATACCCTAAATTGCCTTTATCAGTAGATTTTCCTAATAAATTGGTGATAAATGCTCCTGCAAAAACACCCGACATATTCATCAGTCCATAGGCGGTACCTCGATGTTTGGCGGATACGAACTGGCAAAGGATGGGCATATTGTTGGCATCGAACATGCCATAACCTAAGCCAAAACAAAGTGCGGCACCTATTAAATGTACAAGACTATGCCCAAAGCCAAGTAATAACAATGCAGGAACCGTGAGTACTAAGCCAATGGTACTAATATATATTCGCCCCCTGATATTATGTTGAACCCATTTGTCCGATAAGATTCCCCCCATTATTACGCCCAATAAAGAAGATGCCGCTAGCGTAATGGTAGATAATGGCCCTGCTTTTGACATTTCGATATGGAGATTTTGGGCAAATAGTGTTGGCAACCAGTTTTTAATACCCCAACCAGATAAACTTGGAATGGTAAAATAAAAAAGGAGCATCCAAAAGGAAGCATTAGAAAATAATACTCCTAAATCCTTTATCAAGGAAGTTTTGGATGGAGTAAGTGGAGTATTTTGAGATGGCTCAACGACAACTTTCTTTTCTCTCAGAAATAATAAAAGCACTACAGCATAAACAATTCCTATCATCCCGAATGAATGAAAAGTTTGTTGCCATGAAAAATAAGTAGCGACAGTTGCCCCAAAACCACCCAAGGCTTGCCCTGTATAAAGCCCCGTCATGTGTATGCCTATTGCTAAAGACCTTGTTTGAGAAGAATGGTAATCGGCAATCAAAGAAAGTCCCGCAGGAATATACAATGCTTCGCTGACACCCATTAAGGCACGTAACCAAAATAGTTGATTAAACGAGGTGGTATAACCCATCAGAAAAGTAACTGCTGACCAAACAAAAAGACTTCCTACGATGATCCATTTTCTATTGATTCTGTCTGCAATAATACCTGCCAGCGGACTCATCAAACCATATATCCATAAAAATACAGCCATTAAATAACCAAAATTTGTAGCAGTTTGTAGTTCTGGAATAGATACCTGCATACTCGCTTTCATCGTTGAAAGCATTTGTCTGTCAAGATAATTGAGCAAGGCTACACCCCAAAGCAAGGCTACTACCAACCATTTGTATGTTTTTGATGCATTCATGGGTTTGTCATGTTAAATTTTCCAATCAGGATATTGGCTGTGCGAATGCCTGCTTTTATCTCTCCGCAAGGTATGAATATATTGCCGTCCCATACGATGGCGGTCGTTGTGACGGCTGTTGTTTCATTAATTGGATTAAGCGTTGTCCATTTGTTAGCTGAAATATTATAGAGAAGCACATTTTTACTAAAACCAGGATGTTGGCGTTGTAGCTGGTTTTTTTGTTGAATAAGTTCCTCTTTTTTCTGCTCATTTTTTTCTGCTTGTATTTGGCTAAGAAGAGTTTCTACTTGATGAAAAGTAGTGCCTTTATCTCCCCCAAACATTAGTAAAAAGTTAGGAGATAATGCTTGCCCAGTACCAGCGGATAAAGCATAAGGCAGACTGCTTTTGGTTGCCCAAGTATTGCTGAGCAGATTAAAAGCAAAAACAGTATCATAAAAATTACTAATGCCATTATCATTGCGTTTTCGTCCTCCCACTAAAAAAAGTTGATCTTTATTATTCAACAAAACAGCATGTGATACCGCTTGCGGGAGTTGAGATATTATGCGCCATCCTGCCTGAGTATTATCAATGTCCATCATCATCAATTGTTTAGCAACGCCATTGGCTATTTCGCCCCCTGCGACATAAATAAAGCGATTGCTGACGATTGTCCCTGTAGCATTGGTTAGCGGTATTGGCAAACTTGGTAGCGTGACAAATTGTATATTCTGCTGAGAATCATTCCATTGAATATAAAAAACGTTATTGCTCAAACCTTTTTCATTCTCACCTCCAATACAAAGGAGGCCATTGGGAGTACTTACTGAAACGGCATAGGCTATATTTTGAGGAAGCTTAAAAGTATGATTATGCCAAAGGTATTTACTGTGACCATCCTTTTTCAAGACATATATATCATCAAAATATTTTTTCTTTCCACCTTCCCAAGGAAGCCCATCTTCAAAATTTGAACCTCCTGCAACGATTAATACATTATGATGATGTCCAGCTACTGGCCCAGCCAATCCCATTTGTTTACTATGACCTTCGGACACGGGAAGCTGAGTAACCAAAGACCAATCAATACTTTTGATTGATTGGCTTTGGGCAATACTATTTAAGGTTAAAAAAGATAATGACATTAATAGCTGTTTCATGAATGTTTTAGATAGATTTAGAGCAAAATAAGGAGAAATTCAATGAATTTACATCCTTTCTAAAATCTTCAAATTGTTCCTTACTCATATTCCTCACGGGAGCTCTAAATTCACCACAGTCTATCCCAATCATTTTCATATATGCCTTACCCGTAGAAATGCCACCATATTTACCTAACAACCGAATCATCTCGATTGAAGTCATTTGGTATTTGCGAGATAAGTCTAGTTCGTTATCTTCAAAAGCTTGTATTAATTGATGATACAGTGGTGCGGCATAATTAAAAGTACTCCCTACCGCTCCCTTAGCTCCCAATGCCCAAGCCGATAACATATTTTCATCACGTCCCCATAACATATCATATTTCTGGTCAGCATATGTCAAACAAGATTGATAATCCATGAAATCTTCATGAGTATATTTGATGCCTGCGAAATTGGGAATTCGTCCATCAATAGTTTTTAATAAATCATGCATCGCAAAATTTACACCTGTTAATACAGGAATATGATAATAATACAATGGCATATCTGGTACTACAGAAGCTACCTCCAAACAAGCATTGGCAAGCACTTCTACGGAGGCAGGTTTAAAGTAAAAAGGGGCTGTGAAAGAAATAGCATATAGCCCAATCTCCTTGGCATGGATTGCCAATTCTTTGCAATCGGCAATACTAGTGCCACCCAAAAACATCATTACTTTAAAGTCTGCATCGTCCTTCGTACAATTTGCCCATGCTTCGGCAACTTTTCTTTTTTCTTGTTGCGTCATGGATACTCCTTCGCCTGTAGAACCGCAAATAAATGCTCCTGTAATACCATTAGATTTTAGCATTTGATAATACTGAGGAATAACAGAAACATTAAGTGTTCCATCGGTATGCATTGGTGTAAATGGTGCAGCAATTAGCCCTGTAAGATGCGAGTTTTTCATATTTTTACTATTTAATTTAATGAGATTCAGTAGTATAGGACAAGTGATATTACTTGCCTTATAAAAGTTTTTAAAATGCTGGATAACCAGGCGTTTGTACTAATGACCTGTTGTTAGTCAACGAGTTTCTATCAATTGGCCATAATAATTTATAGGCTTCGCTAGATAGCACAGTGGTGTTAGCAAACACATAATTGTTGCCTACTCTGCGTAAATCATACCAGCGTTTGCCTTCAAAAACAAATTCAAATAGTCGTTCGTCCAAAATGGCATTAATAGGGCTAGCATCTTTTGCTTGGTTAGGAAAACCATATTTTTTATCGTTGTACTGTGTCCCAAAAGCACGAGCTCTCACGAGATTTATTTCTGTGGCAGGGCTTTGTCCTAAAATCACTTTTGCTTCAGCCATCATTAACAATAAGTCGGCATAACGATAGATTGGGTAATCGTTCGTAAAAGCTCTAGTCCCTGCATTTTGTTCGCCTTGAAATTTATTGGTAAAACATCCTACAAGCTCAAAGCCTGTCCCTTTTTTACTAAAGGCGGGTTGGATAGATGCTAGTTTTCGCGTATCGGCATCATCAAATTTTTGATAAGTTGCTATGCGAACTGGAGCACGCAATAAGCCACCCCAATTGTCGGTAGTGACATTAAATTGTCGTGAACCATTTAGGTCATAGAAGTTTGCAATAAGTCCTGATTGTGGTACAAAGCTACCTGTAATAAAAGTCATACTAGCTTCATTGAGTACGTAGCGTATGGCAAAAATAATTTCATTATTGCCTTTATTAGCCGAAGCAAAAACCGAACTATAACTAGGTAATAAGGCCAAGCTTGGAATATTCGTTTTGATATCATTCAAGGCATTTAAAGCTGTGGTAGCATCTGCCACACCGCCACCACGGTAGCTATTCCAAAGAGAAACCTCAGCTTTTAGCATCAAAGTAGCCGCTTTTGACCAATACGATTTACTATTTCTGAAGGTATAGTTACTGCCAAAATTACTCTCCGATTTTTCGAGGTCGGCTTTAATCAAACTCATTACCTCAGCTTCAGACGAGGCCGCTTTGGCAAGATTAGAAATATCAATCGATAAAATAGGGTCTGTCTGAATCACTACATTGCCCCATGATCTCAAAAGGTGAAAGTAATAATAAGCCCTTAGTCCATGCGCAATTCCTAAATAATATCCTTTGGTTGCACTCGTAACAATATTGGTAGTATTCAGCTTATGAATCAATAAGTTTATTTGAACAATATTGCTGTAAAAACCTCCAAAATTACTTACTCCCGTATTATCTAAATCCAATGTCTGTAGCCACATTCTTTCTAATCCTTGGGTGGCTTCGCCAGTAAAAGTACTTGGACTATTGGCTTCTGTACCAAATATGTCAGAACGTAATTCTCCTAAAGCCTGAAAATTGGCATTATGACTTCTGAAACGCACATGAATCCCCGAAACAAAAGCGTCAAACTGGTCGGCAGTTTTCCAAAAGTTGGCGTCACTTATACTACTAACAGGGGTTAAGTCAAGGTTAGTATTGCACGAAGTAAGCATCAAACAGATACCTAAACATGTATATATTGCTTTAATGATATTTTTCATGAAAGTATTTTTTAATAATTAAAATGAAACCTGAACACCTAAAACTACAGATTTGGGCGTTGGATATGTACCTGCATAAATACCACCCGTTGGAGGTTCAGGAGATGGTCCGCTAAATTTGGTGATATAAAATAGGTTGTTGAAGTTAGCGTAAACGCGTGCTTGAGAAAACCACTTGGTTAAGAGTCTGTATTTTGACAAATCATAAGAAACAGTAATTTCTCTGCAAGCTAAATAATCACCTTTTTCATAGAATTGTGAATTATTCCCGTTGAGTACCTGTCCGCCATTATTAGCCCTTGTATAGTTCTTCTTACCAGCAGGTGCCCCTACTTGGTCAGCATAATATACCTTTGGAATATTGGTATCAGTATTCGTTGGCGACCATGCTTCTTTTTGTAATTCAATGTAATTGAATGTTCCTTGGTAATTTCCTAAAGTACGCGCTACCAAGTCGTTATAAATGGTATGTCCTAATGCAAAGTCGAATCTAGTGAATAGTGAAAATTCTTTAAACGAGATACTAGAGGTAAACCCACCTGTAATATTAGGCGTAATGTTTCCTAAATAAACTTGGTCTCTTGAATCAATAATATCGTTTTTATCTACATCTAGCCAATTGACATCACCTGGGGTAATTTTATTCGCCATCGAAGTAGAAGGACCACCAATGCCTGCAATATTATCCACTCTATTAGCGGCAATTTTAGCGATTTCTTCCTCATTTTTGAAAATAGAAACCTGCTTGAATCCATATATAGCGCCCAAAGGTTGTCCTTCTTGCAAGCCACCTACCCACACGACTTTACCTTGTGTTGGGTCATAGATTTGTAAACCTCCCTGACGGTTATTCTCGTTGCCATTGTATGGTAATTGGAGGATTTTATTACTGGTAAATGAAACGTTTCCACCTAGATTCCAAGTCAATCCATTGGGACTTTTAAGAATCGTTGCATTAACGGTTACCTCTATACCTTTATTCTGGAAAGTGCCTAAGTTAGTTCTTACTGAGCTATAGCCTACATAACTAGGCAAGGTCAAATTGGTCAATAAGTCGCTAGTTCTTCTATCGTAATAATCGAATAAAATGTTCAATCTATTTTTTAGCAAAGAAATATCTAGTCCTACATCGAGTGTTTTGCTTTTTTCCCATCTTAATCCAGAATTAATAATATTGGTACTCAAAAACCCAAGACTACCATTATAATTACCCTGAGAACCATATACGCCTTGTACTTCATAATTGCCAATACCCGCTACATTACCATTGAAGCCATAACTAAACCTTGGTTTTAATGCACTGACATAATTGTTTAAAAAGCTTTCTTGAAAGAATTTTTCCTTGTGAAGGTTCCAGCCTGCCGACATACCGGGGAAAATACCATAACGGTTTTCGTCTGCTAAGCTCGAAACGCCGTCTCGTCTTATTACTAAACTAAGCAAATAACGTTCATCAAAATCGTAATTTAAGCGACCAAATTGAGATAAAATTTTGTATTCATCTCTGAAAGAATAATTACTTCCTGCGGCAAAAGTCGTAGAAGCATTAGCCGTCTCAATATCATCAGTTGGTGCATTCTGTCCACTTACTTGCATTTCAAAACTTTTCTGACCGAATACTTCTGCTCCTAGCATTGCATTGATATGATGAAAATCGCCAAGTTCCTTTTGATAATTGATAATAGCATTATACTGCTGTTGTACTGACCTTGAAAATAAAGCGGTAGATGCACGGGTAGCATTGCTAAACGACGGAGGATTAGTGTACAAGTTAGTATACGTCTGCGTCGCTAAATTAAAAGATTGATTAAGCGATTCGAATAAATAGGCATTACCACTCACCTTTACATATAAATCTTTAGTAATATCATATTTAGCGGAAGCATTTACGGTAATTCGATTGACTTCGCTATTTCTTTTTGTTTTCTGTAACCAATACAACGGATTTCCATCGCTAATGCTGTTACCAGGGTTGGGCATCGTTTTAAGAGAATCCAACCAAGGATTCATCGTTGGCCAAATCGCTAAACTCCTGTAAAGTACATTTGATTCAGAGGCTAACGTACCATTCTGTGAAGACGTTGAGAAAGTTGCCCCTGTGGTTATTTCCAAATTGGGTTTCACTCTGTACGAACCATTGATGTTACCTGTATAGCGTTTATAATCAGAGCCTACAATAACACCATCTTCATTGTAATGGTCAAAACTAGCAAAGTATTTTCCTTTATCATTTCCGCCTTCAACACTTAGGTAATGGTCTTGTGTAGTAGTATTTCTAAAAACAAGATTTTCTATTTCTCCACTATGGTCTTTGTATAAAATTGAGCCGCCATAAGGGTCATCCATCGCTTGCCATCCTTGTGATAATAGACCAGCGTTAGCTGCATTGTTGATTCTAATATCAAACAAAGCGAGATTAGCCGCATCTGTCAATAAGCCATATCCACGAGATGAATTAACCTGAGCAAGGGTTCTTCCAGAATTCAAATTGCCGAGCCTGTTATAATAAATATAGTCTCTAGCATTCATGTATTTGTAACCTTCTCTATTTTTATTAAAACCCGTTGTAAATTTATAGCTTACCCTAGCAGTTCCTGCTTTTCCCTGTTTGGTCGTGATAAGAATCACGCCATTGTTGGCTCTTGCCCCATAAATGGCAGTTGAGGCTGCATCTTTTAACAATTCAATAGACTCAATATCGTCGGGAGCAATATCATTCAAAGTTCTAATAACACCATCAACAACTACCAACGGAGAACCTGGGGTATTGATGGATGCTCCACCACGTAATAAAATTGAAGGCGTTGCTCCAGGGGTACCTGAACGATTGACTACCTGCAACCCTGCTAACGAGCCTTGTAAGGCTGTTCCTACGTTGGCTCTGGGACTATTAGCCAAGATGTCTTTGTCAATTTTACCAATCGAGCTAGTGATGTTTCTTCTTGATTGCGTTCCGTATCCTACCACAACTACTTCCCCGAGGGCTGTAATATCGTTTTTAAGTTTTATAGAGACCGTAGAAGATTTGCTAATACTAATTTCCTCTTTAAGATAACCGACATAACTTACTATAAGGATATCTCCTTCATCAACAGCTAGTGTAAAGTCTCCTTTTTCGTTGGTAATGGTTCCTACTGTTTTTCCTTTTATAATGATTGAAACTCCTGGAAGTTCTTCGCCAGTATCATTAGCGGTAACTTTTCCGATAATCTTCCTTGTTTGTCCCCATGTGGTTAATGCAAAGAGAAAACAAGCTGTTAATAAGCAAATTTTCAGATAAATATTTTTCATAATGGAAGATAGTTTTAATGTATTATGTATGACATAACAAATGTAGAAGTTATATCTGACATATTGCAAATAAAAATCAAAAAATTTTACATTTAATCACAAAATAGTAATAATTACTGATTTGTATAGCCTAATAAGTACTCATTGTTTCCCACAAAATTAATTAATATGTAATACTTAATACTCAAAAATGAGTATATAATTACAATTTTATAACAATTAAGCATTATTTGAATGTATTTTTGCAGTATCTAATGTTATTGTCTATAAAAGTGCTTGATTGACTATTTAAGGCATTTTATAATCAAAAAAGAGATAATAGTTAGTGAAATCAAATAAAAATCTTACTTTTACCTTAAATAAGTAATACATAATATGATTAAAGATTCTGTTAATAATAACTTTACTACCGTTGATAGCAGCTCATTGGTAGATAAGGTTGAAGCTAACCTTGTTGAATTATTACAAAGTAGGAAACTGAAGGTAGGAGATGTAATCCCTAAAGAAATAGAGCTGGTAGAACTACTAGGAGTAAGCAGGACCGTCATTCGAGAGGCAATAACCCGACTGCGAACAATGGGGATGATAGAGTCGAAAAAGAAAAAAGGTTCTGTGATTACAAGTCCAGATATTTTTGGAATTATGGGTAAAAGCATGAATCCTCATATTCTTGATGAAGAGACGTTGAAAGAAATCTTTGAAATCAGGCTAGTGCTTGAAATAGGCATGGCTGATTTTATTTTTCAAAAGATAACGCCTAAGGATATTGATGAATTGAAGGAAATTGTAAAAAATGAACCTGCTTCAAGCGAAACACATCTATTTAATATTGATCATGAAATACAGTTTCATGGAAAGCTTTATGAGATAACAGGAAATAAAACAATGAAGACATTTCAAAGTATGCTTTTGCCTATTTTTGATTATGTCCATAATAGTGGACTCCTAAAAAAAGAGGTTCAAATGAAGAAATTTGTTTCGCATAAAGGCTTGATTGATATTCTGGAAAATGGTTCGCCCGAATTATTCAGAAATGGCATGAGAAACCACTTGGAAAACCACTTCGCTCGATTGATTTCTTAGTTAATTAAGAAATACATTTGCTAATAAACCCAACATCTTATCACTAGTAAGGGACTTAAATTCCTGACTAGTGATAAGATGTTGAGCAAGGTTTTAATAAAACTTTTTACTTGACTAAAAACTGCTTTGAAAGTTTATCATAAACGCCCAAAAGCTGATTTGATTTACCATCCTTCTGAAAGATTGATTCCCAAGTATTTAAAGGCTCCCAAATACAAGTACCTTTCCCTTTGCCGTTGGGCAAATTAAAAGCAATCGCATTGACATCTTCTTTCAACTGCGAATACTCTACCACGATAACATCTTTGTTGTAACGTTGGATAAGGTTGCTTAAATTATCTCTTAAATCGTCGGTTGTACCATGCCATTTAGGATAATACGATTCGCCAATGACATCAAAATGAACCCCTCTCGCCAACATTCCATCAATAAAATTAACCGATTCGTGATTTTGACCACCTAAGGCTACATGGAGCATCATTACCACATTCGCATCAACAGCTTTCACTGCAGCCGTACCTGCATTCAGTAATTGAGCCAATTCATCAGGATTTTGCACATTGCCATCAGGCCACACGATACCGTGGTTAATTTCATTACCTATCTGCACCATATCAGGAACAGTTCCTTGGTCTTTCAACTCCTGCATTACTTGCTTGGTATAATCAAACAATGATTTTTTGATTTCAGCAAATTGTAAATTGTTCCAAGCCGCAGGCTTATTTTGTTTACCTGGGTCTGCCCAGTAATCGCTATAATGGAAATCGAGTAAGAGTTTCAAGCCAGCTGCTTTTACTCTCTTTGCCATTAGTTTAGTATGTGTTAAATCGCAAAAACCTTTGTTAGGAGAATACCCATTGGCATTGGCAGGATTATTAAAAATACGTAAGCGGATATAATTGAAGCCATGTTCTTTCAAAATTTGGATAGCATCCTTTTCAATACCATTGTCAGAAAACTTCACATTTCTAGCTTCTAATTCTGGTAAGAATGAAATATCAGCACCAATCATTTTATCAACCGAACGATTTTTGGCTGCTTCACCTTTTAATTCGTAAGTTTTATCAATCGTAATTTTGGTTGCTTTTTCAGGAGCAACCGTTACAATATCGGTTGAACCTGCAAATAGTCCCGATGCTGTAGCTTCAAATTTAATCAAATCGGGTTTTGTTCCTGCTTGTACAATCACTTGACATTTACCATTGAATAAAGCTCTTTGCCAAGCGCCATCAATGCATTTATCTGGTTCATGGCTACTTGGGTCGCCATTACCCACACCAATGATTTTAGCATCGCCTTTTAGCGAGAATCTTATCATATTATCAGCGTCAGGCACTTCTCGTCCTTCTTTATCCACTACGCTAATATTAATTATGCTTACATCTTTACCATCGGCCAAAGTAGTAGTTTTGTAGGGTGTAACTACTACTTCGGTGGGTCTGCCGGTGGTTTCTATTTTAGCGGTTAGTTGTTTACTATTTTTATAGGCTATCGCTTCTAATTTGCCCGGTGCATAGTTCACCGACCATTGAAGGTGACCATTTCTAGGCATATCTTTTTTGCCTAAGCTTTTTCCATTCAAAAACAATTCTACGTTATCAGCATTGCTATTCACCCAAACGTCAATCGGTTTGTCATTTTTGCCTAGCCAGTTCCAATGGGGAGAGATATGCAAAATATCCTTATCCGTCCACCAACTTTGGTAATAGTAATAAATGTTTTTCGGAAAACCGCAAACGTCCATTACGCCAAAATGAGAATTGACATTAGGCCAGCGAAAAGGTGTAGGTTCACCACGGTAATCAAAGCCTGTCCAGATAAAACCACCTAGCCAAGCATCATTGTTAGCCGCCAACTTCCACCATTCTTCTGCTTTACTTGCCCACCATGGAGCAGTAATATCTTGGTCAGGTAAATAACCTCTGATAGAATCTGTTTCATAAATTCCTCTGGTTGTTACCGTACTACCCATTTCAGTACCAAGAATAGGTTGTGTTGGGTGGTCTTTATGGTAGTCAGCCACAGCAAACTGACGATAATTGAATCCTCTTACTGGAATTACTTCATTTACACCACGATATACATTAGCCAAATCTGCGGCATAAGTAGAAGTACGAGTAGGATCTAATTGCTTTTGTTTTTCGATAAGCGACAGTGCTATTCTTTTACCAAATGTATTGGTCTGGATACCGCCTTCTTCGTTACCAATACTCCACATAAAAACGGAAGCATGATTTCGGTCGCGTTTTAAAAGTCGTTCAAATTGAGCCATGTATTCAGCACCACTATTTAATAAGCGTTGCTCATCCATTACTAGCATTCCTAAACTATCACAAGCTTCTAATAATTCTGGTGTAGGAGCGTGGTGACTAGTTCGATAAGCATTCGACCCCATATTTTTGAGCAAACTGATGCGATAATATTGTAAATAGTCGGGTAAGGCACTACCAATCCCTGCATGGTCTTGATGGTTATTTGTGCCTAATATTTTTACATATTTCCCATTCAGAAATACGCCATTGTTTTTTACATCAATGGTTCTTATACCAAATTTAAAGCGTTGTTTATCTATGAGTTGCCCATTCGCTTTAAGCTCTACTACTATGCTATGCAAATAAGGGTCATCTAAAGTCCACAGTCGTGGATTGGTAACGGTAAAGCTTTGCTTAGTTGTTTTTTCCTCAAGAGACGCTTGAGATAAAGGTTGGTCGATAGACTTTCCAATCATTTTCCCAGCCCTATCAATTAAATAAGATGTCAACGTATAGTTAGTAGGAGAGAAGTTTTCATTGCTTACACTAGTTTCTACATGAATAGTCGCTTTATTATCTTGTATTTTAGCATGAGCAAAAATACCATCTGTATTGATATGTAAATTTGAATATTTATTTAACCAAACATGACGATAGATACCCGCACCTTCATAAAACCAACCTTCATATTGTGAAGCATCGGCTCGCACAACAATCACATTTTCACGTTTGAAATTAATAAAATCAGTAATATCATAAGCTACTCCTAGATAACCACTTTTATTATTGCCTAAGTAAAAGCCATTTATCCAGATATTGGCATCTCTGAAAATACCATCAAACTGAATTTGAAAACGGCTACCAGAATCAGAAGGAGCTACTTTAAAGTGTTTTCTGTACCAACCCACGCTTGTTTCTGGGAACAAACCACCGACAGGCTTAAATCCATGAGCTTCTACGTTCAAATCTTCCGATTTGGCAAAAGGTAATTCAACAGCCCAATCGTGTGGAAGATTGATTTTTGCCCAAGTACTATCTTTAAAACGAGCTTCAATAGCAGAATTTTCGGCACTACCAGATTTTACAAAAACTTTGGTAATACCATAATTAAAGTCTTTTTCGGGGTTAGAGGTATGTCCTAAATGGAATTTCCAATCATTATCAAAATTGATTCTTTGCCTTGGGATAACCTGTGAAAATGATATAATAGAAAATAACAGGAGAAAACCTGTTAATAAAAAGCCTTTGTGATTTTGCATAATTATTAAAACAGTAAGAATAGTTAAAAAATTTCCTCTGTATTTACACAGAGGAAATTTAAATAAAAAAGCATCAATAGGTATTATAGTTACCTATCTCAATTGATTTTCAACCTCAAAAATCATTTTTACTATTTATTAAGGTAAAAAAGCATCCATCGCAATAGTAGGTTTGCCCGAATTATCAAAAGCACCTAGCGTATAGCCAACCCAATTATTATGAGCTTGAGGTTCCCAGTAAAGTACGCCCAAGCCTTTTGAGTTACTTAACGATTTTGTTTTAGTGATAATGTCGCTTAGGAATAACTTACACGCCGCTGCACTATCCCAAGGCATACCTACTTCTACAATCATTACTTCTTTATTGTAGCGACTTATCATATCGTTCATGTTAGTCAAACATTGTTGATTAACTTTTGCCCAACCACCAGTGGCAAAGTCTGGAGCATAAGTAGGATACAGTGACATCCCAATAACATCATATTTTGCTCCATTAGCTTTTAGTCCATCAAACATCCATCTGAAAAGTTGGTTATCATAACCATTAGAAATATGCACGATGACTTTTGCATCTGGAAAAATAGCTTTTACGCCATCATAACCAGCGTTAATCATTTGGGCAAACGCACTCATGTTGGTAGAGGCTCTTCCAGTTGGCCATAACATGCCATCATTGGTTTCGTTACCTACCTGCACCCACTCAGGTGTAATCCCATTTTTCTTTAGTTCAGTTAATACGTCGGTAGTATGTTTTCCAATGGCAGACTTTAGTCCTTCCAAATCTAAACTAGTCCAAGCGGCTGGTTTGGTTTGTTTGCCAGGGTCGGCCCAATTATCGCTATAATGAAAATCAATCATGATGCGTAATCCCAAGTTTTTAGCACGAATGGCCTTGGCAACAACATCCGCAGCATTGTTGTAGGCTGGCGAAGGATTTACCCAAACTCTGAGGCGAATAGAATTCATGCCCAATGATTTCATCAGTGCCATACATTCCATCGCTTGCCCAGAAGTATTATAAAACTTTACTCCAGCAGCCTCCATTTCTGTAACCCAACTTACATCAGCGCCTTTAGCAAAACCAGAAGTCGGAGTCTCTTTCACTGGCTCAATCACTTCGTTATTGCTTGTATTGCTACACGACAACAACAAAAGAGAACAACAAAGAAAATTAATTAATTTATTCATGTTATTTTATTCAATGGTATAAGTATAATTCCCTGCTTTTAAGTCTAGTGTAATGGTGCGAGTTCCCGCTAAGCTCGCTGGAATAACGATATTGTCTCCATCGTATTCTAAACTTAAATCTGCCCCAGTATCGCCCATATTAATTGCCCATGCACTGTTTGCTCTAAATTTCAATCCTCCAGCTTTTAGCACTGTAGTTACTTTCCAAACATTTTTGGTAGCATCGTAAGTCATTTTTACGTCGTCTGCCCAACCATTTGCGGCGGCATCACCAATGATTCCCCAAGTAGTTTTAGTACCACTCCAAGTATTACTATTAGTGTTTGCTTTCAATAAATAATAACCGTCTTCTGGCACAAACAAATTGCCACCACTACTGCTAAAAGTACCTGCTACATCACTACCTGTGGTAGTACTGCTTACCCAACCATAGTTTGTTCCATTCCAATCAGGCTGACTAGTATATTTGAATTGGTGCGTTCCGCCAACAATATTAACATAGCCTTCGTATATACTGTTGGCATTTCTTGAAGAAATTTTTGGTGCAGATGCTGGATTCCAACCTTGAAAGTCGCCTGCTACCCAAAGAGACGGATAATTAATCACGACTAGATACGGTGTAACTGAAACAGCTAAAACATTAGAGTATATATCAGCTACGGCATCTGAAATATAAGATTTTACCCTTAGCTCTAACTGACCAACAGCATTAGGTTTAAGCCCCATGATGATTGATAACTGATTGAAATCGGCAGTGGTATATTTCAACTGCACCGTGTTGCCTAAGCTTATTTCTTTGGGTGCTGTAAAGTTAGTACCCGCTTTAGCAATTTGTAAGGTATAGCGGACAGCAGCCTGAAAGCCATAATTGGTACGATTCCATGTAAATGCCACAGCAGAATCGTTGGCTGTTGCTGGGGTAAGTACATAACTTGTTTTAGAAGAACTTAGCACTGGTGCTTCGCCCTTACTACTCATAACGGTTTTTATTTCATTGTTTTCACAAGAAAAAATACCAATGCTTATGAGGCTTATTAATAGTATTCTGAATATATTTTTCATGATAGTCTCTATTTTCTTAAATCATTAATAACCTTGATTCTGTACCAGATTTGGGTTGGATGATAGGTCATTTGATGGTATCGGGAAAAGGTTGTATTTATCTTCTACAGCTCTTCCATTAGCAATGCCACCTTTCCAAGCCCATAAATAAGCACCAGTCGTGTATTTTTTTTACCTGATTAGGTCTGTTCTACGATGAGCTTCATAGTACAATTCGCGTCCTCTTTCATCCAAGATAAAGTTGAGCGTTAACTGACTAGCCGTAATATTGCCTGTGGTTTTTCCACCGTAAGCTCTAGTACGCAATTGGTTGATATAAGTCAAAGCAGTTGCTACGTCACCCCCTGTTCCACCTCTTAACACGGCTTCTGCATAAATCAAGTTGATTTCGCCTAATCTAAACAAAGGGAAGTCAATGTCTGTCCAGTTTCCAGCAGGGTCTGCATGGGGAGCTTTATCACCTGTGCGCGTTTTATTACGATACTTACTAGATGAGTATCCATCAGTGCCTTTATACAGTTCTGCCATCAAACGATTTTGTCCTACGGTATAAAACTGTGCTCTTTGGTCTGTATTACCTGTTTCGTCAGTAAATAAATCAACGAAGTTTTGTGTATGACGAAGTCCACCCCAGTTACCACTTGTTCCAGAAATATCACCCGGTACAGCAGCAGGGCCATGTGCCAAGTAAGTAGTTCCGCCCCAGTTTTGGGTGTTGGTAGCATCGTAGGCAATCATGAAAATGTTTTCAGTAGTATTCAAATGATTGTCTGCTAAAGTCAATTCACGATAATTTGGATGCAATGAAAAAGAACCCGCTTTTATTTTATTACAATAAGTAATCGCCTCGGTATATTTAGCTGTTCCTGCATATACTTCTGCATTCAAATACAAACGTGCTAATAATGCCCAAGCGGCAGATTTTTCAGCACGTGGGTATTCGTTTTGACCAGGAGCAACTAAATCATTTTCAATGGCTTTTAATTCTGTTTCGATATAAGTAAACAAATCTTTACGTTGAATCTGTTTTGGAAGAATAGCTCCTACGGCGTCGTTTTCTGTCACAAATGGAGGATTTCCAAACAAATCCATCAATGCCCAATACTGATAAGCACGAATAAATCTAGCTTCTGCTCTGTATTTTCTAATGTTTTCAGCATCTGTTCCTGTGATGCCTCTCTTGCTCAAATTAGCATCCGACGACTGGCGAATGAAATCATTACAAAGCGTGATTTGGAAGAAAGCACGGTAATAAATACCATTGATAATAGGATTGATAGCCGACCAGCTCATTTCCTTTAATCCTTTTACTCCTGCATCATTTTGCCAAGTCCATGAGGCTTCATCGGTTGTAAGCTCTTGTAAATTCCAGTATAATCTAAGAAAATCCGAGTTTCCTTCGTCAGAAATAATCTGTGATGGAATATCAGGGCTTCCTGTTCCTCCTGTATTACCCGTCAATGCAAAGGCTGAGTATACTTTTGCCAATGCTTGTTTATAGCCTAGGGGTGTTTTATAAACTGTTTCAGCTGTAATATCATTGGTGGGTAATAAATCTAACTTATCAGTACAAGCACTTGTAATAGAAATAATTAGGCTTGATATGGCTATTTTTAAATATTTTATTTTCATTTTTTCTGTCGAATTTTATTAAAAGTCAAGATTCAAGCCTAAAGCAACGGTACGTGGACGAGGGTACAAACTATTGTCAATACCAGAAGCAACTTCAGGGTCTAAACCTTTGTATTTGGTGATGACAAAGACATTCTGTACGCTAGCATTGATGCGTAAATTAGCAGTACTATTTTTCAAGAATTTACCTAAATCATAACTCAAATTGGCATTGTCCATTCTTACAAACGAAGCATTCTGAATATAATAATCACTCAATAATTGCTGACTATTACCTTTGAACTGTGTATCTAAATAATTGCTTGATGCATTATAAAGTACACTATTTCCTGTAATCTGACTCAACACGCCACTTTGACTAAAGTTGTTATTGTAAACGTAGTTATCAAATGAGGCACGCATTACAAAACCCAGATTCCATTTTTTGTAATTGACAGAGCTACTTAGTCCCAAGAATACTTTTGGAACAGCACTTTTACCTTTATAAAGGTCATCTTGATTGATAATGCCATCGCCATTTTTGTCTACAAATACACCTTCCACAGGTTTGCCATTTTCGTCATATACTTGTTTGTACAAATTGAATGTACTTTTGCTATATCCAACAGCATTGATAAATGCAAACTGTCCGCCAATACCGCCTGCAATACCACCCGATGGAAAGCCAGGATAGTTTTTGTCTTGTGGTACTACCGTCAGGTTAGTGATAGTATTTTGGTTATAAGTAGCATTAAAATCAAGGTTCCAAGTGAGGTTATTTTTTCTGATGATTTGTGTATTAATGCTAAACTCTACCCCTTTGTTTTCCATTGATCCTACATTGGCTACAATAAATGCTGTAAAGTTTGCCCCTGCTGGTTGTGGAATATTATTGAGTAAATCTTTCGTATTTTTCACATAAAAATCAACACTACCTTTTACCCTGTTATCAAATAAGCCGTAGTCTAAAGCAATGTTTTTAGAAGCTGTTTCTTCCCATTTACGGTTGCTATAGAAGCCACCTGGGCGATAACCCTGATAGAAAGTATCTCCAAACTGATAAGAAGCATTTGCTGAACTCAAGGCAAAATATGAATAATAGTCATAGTTCCCGATGCCATCTTGCTGACCAGTTATCCCGTAGCTAGTTCTTATTTTGAGGGCTGAAATTACTTTACTACTCGCTAAGAAAGTTTCATCCTTAATGTTCCAAGCCAATGCAATGGAAGGGAAAAGTCCCCATCTGTTGGCAGGAGCGAAGCGAGAAGAGCCATCACGACGAAGTGTTGCTGTCAAGAAATAACGGTCATTCAAAGAATAATTCGCACGACCGAAGAAAGAAATCAATGTGTTTTCTGGCGTATCAAAAGGAAAAGCAGGGTCGGTATTTGGATATTTTACGCCACGAGCATTATAACTAGCATAATTGTAGTTTGTCGTTTTATAATTATTGAAAGAATACCCCGCCATGATATCAAACTTACTTTTGATGTCTTTCAATTCTTTGGCATAATTCAGATAAAACTCTAAAAGTGTATTTTGCTTTGTTTGTTTGTAAGTATTGTTTGTTCCTCCTGCGCCATTGGCTACATAACCAATAGCTGCACTATCAGTAACATAAATCGTTCCTGTACCTTTTGATACATCATAACCTAAGTTTAAATTGGCTCTCAATTCAGGCAAGAAATGGAATTTATAATCTAACTGAATATTACCGATACTTCTCTGTGGAGTACTTTCATCAAAACGTTGTTCTAATTGTCCCAAAGGATTTCTGCCTGCTAAATTGACCAAGCCAGTAGCACTTGTTTTGTCTAACCACTCAAAGTATCCTCCAAATCTCTGTGGATTCTCTGTAGCATATACAGGCTGAGTAGGGTCGAAACTAATCGCTGAGCCAATCGCTCCAGTAGCCGCAAATCTTGCCTTTTGCATACTTCCTTTAAGGCTAATGTCTACTTTAAGGTGATTCTCAAAGAAAGTAGGATTTAGGGCAATTGATAAAGATGTTCTTTGCAATTTATCTGTTTTCAAAACCCCCGTTTGGTTCTGGAAACCCAAAGAAATACGATAAGGTAGTTTGGCTACTTCACCCCCAAGGCTTAGGTTATTATCAGTCATAAATGCTGTTTGGTAAATAGCATCTTGCCAATTCGTATTTGCCTTACCAAGCATCGCTTTTTGTGCAGCCGTTCCTTTTTCGTTTACAATCGCACGAAATTGGTCGGCACTCAATACACTTACTTGTTTTGTAATGTTTGAAGTTGAGTTTACCGAAGAGAAATTCACTCTTAAAGCACCACTTTTTCCTTTTTTGGTGGTGATAATGATTACCCCGTTTGAGGCCCTAGTACCATAAATAGCCGATGCCGAAGCATCTTTCAAAACGGTGAATGTTTCAATATCATTTGGGTTGATAAAGCTGAGAGGGTTAGATGCCCCAGCGATTCCGCCTTCTCCTTCCAAAGGAACGCCATCAATAACAATCAAAGGATTATTACTGGCACTCAATGACGAGCCACCACGGATTCTGATGGTACTTCCAGCCCCTGGCTGACCGCTATTTGAAATGATAGACACCCCAGGAACTTTGCCCGAAATTAATTGCTCGGGTGTGGTGATTGCTCCTGTTTGGAAATCCTTGGAAGTTATGGTGGTTACAGCTCCTGTTAAATCCTTTTTCCTTGACGTTCCATAACCAACGACCACCACTTCGTCTAAAGCTGTGGTGGCAGGTACTAATACAATATTCATCACCATAGCAGGACCAACAGGCGATTCTAGTTTGGTAAAACCAACGGAATTAAAAATCAAGATATCTCCAACAGATGCCATTATTTTAAACTCCCCCTTGCCGTCTGTAATGGCTGCTGTCTTTTTATTTTTAACAGTTATCGTTACACCAGGTAAGGCCGATTCGGATGACTCTACTACTCGCCCTGTTATCATTCTATCTTGTGCAGAGGCATTAATACTGGTTAGAATACTAATGATAGCCAAGACATAGTACAATAATTTTTTTCTCATCTTAATTTTTGATATAAATAAAATACTATTAATTATTTTAAAAGTCAAAATTAGAGAGGATATTACGCATACTTTTATCTCAACAATCATAATTTTGGTGCTATTGTTCTAATTTTGAAGAATTGGAGGTTCTACATAAAAAATGATTTATTTTAGATTAAATATTATATAATTAAGACACAGTATTAATGCATCAATTCATTCCGCGTAACGTTATTTTATCATTGACTTACCTATTCATTTTTTGGAGTTTAGGCTTTTTGACTTATGCCCAAATTCCCAGTTTAAAATTTAAACACATTACTAATGAACAAGGACTATCGAATAGCACTATCGAAAGTATTTATCAAGATAGCCGTGGCTTTATATGGTTTGGGACAAGAGATGGCTTGAATAGGTATGATGGCAATCAAATCGTAGTTTTTAAGAATAATCCAAATGATGAAAAAAGCATAAGTGATAATTACATTACTTACATTCATGAAGACAAAGACAAGACTTTATGGGTAGGTACAATTAACGGATTGAATCGTTTTGATGAACGAAAAAATACCTTCACCAGATTTAAACACGATGCACAGAAACCTAGAAGCATTACTGATAATTATATCACGTGTATTAAAAATGATAGTAAAGGAAGGTTGTGGATATGCACGCGTGGGGGAATAAATCTTTTGCAATCGTCCGATGGAAACTTTATCGCTTACCGCAAAAAGCAAAATGTTGATATTTCTCTTAGTGATAACCATATCAATTGCTTGTTTGAAGATAGTAGTCATAACCTTTGGGTGGGAACAGAAAGTGGCATTCAACTTTTTGATACGCACAATGGCACTTTCCAAAAGATAGATGCTTTTGCAAATCTTAGTTTTTCTCTAAAAGGATATGCCGTCAATTGTATTAATGAAGACAAACAGGGTAATCTTTTGATAGGAACTAATGGAAATGGCTTGATTATTTATAATCATCAACTGGGTACAATCAAACAATATAGTCATCAGGAAACTCAAGCGAAATCGCTTGCCAATAATTTAGTCAAAGCAATTCTGATAGATGATAAGAAAAATATTTGGGTGGGTTGTATTAATGGAGGTTTAAATCTTTTTGATCCAGTTTCTGGTAGTTTTTTAAATTACCAATATCGACCAGAAGACCCTAATAGTCTTTCGCAACGAACGGTGTCTGCTCTTTTTGAAGATAACCAAGGAAATCTTTGGGTAGGTACGCACCGTGGCGGAATAAATTTATACATGCCCAAAACAGAAAAATTTACTTTATTTAGGCAAGAGTCTAATATCAATAGCTTGAGTTATAATGACGTTAAAGCTTTTTGTGAAGACAGTTACGGTAATATCTGGATTGGGACAGATGGTGGGGGCTTGAATCTATTTAATCGAAAAGATAAATCGTTCAAACATTTCAAATACAGTCCATTTCATAAAAATACGATTGGCTCTAATGAAGTATTAGATATTAATGAAGATACAAATGGAAATGTATGGGTAGCAACTTGGGGTGGTGGACTAAGCTTATACAACCGTGCAACAAATACATTCAGTCGTTTTTTGAATAATCCAGCCGATAAAAATAGCGTTAGTTCAAACTACATTCAGACAATATTTGAAGATAGTAAACAAAACTTATGGATTGCCACCTATTATGGAGGCTTGAATCTTTTTGACCACAAAACTGGAAAGTTTACTCGGGTTATTTATGGAAAAAATAACCAATCACAATTACAAGGAAATAATATCATTTCCATTAACGAAGATAAGAAAGGTAATATCTGGATTGGAACAGATGATGCGGGCTTGAATTGCTTGAATACTACCACACAGACTTTCACACATTACTTTAATAATGATAGTAAAAAGCCAGATTTGAGGGTCATTTTCACCGATAAAAAAGGGAGAGTTTGGGTAGGACAAATGGGGCTTTACCTTTTTAACGAAAAGCAGAACACTTTCTCTATTTTTACATCAAAGGCAAACCTTGATACAGAATTTATCAAGGGAATCGTAGAAGATGATGAAGGCAATTTGTGGATTGCTACTTCAAATGGGATTACACAGCTCAATCCACAAACAATGAGCATAAAAAAATATAATACTGCCGACGGATTGCAAGGACTGGAATTTGAAGCAAATGCCTCTTTGATGACCAGAGATGGGCAAGTGTTTTTTGGAGGAGTGAATGGCTTTAATACATTTTATCCCCATAAAATTACCACGAATACTTTTACACCGCCTGTTTATATTACTGATTTTCAGCTATTCAATAAAAAAGTAGATATCGGAGATGATTCCCCTTTAAAGGAAGATATTAGTTTTGCTCAATCAATAGACCTTAGCTACAAACAATCAACTTTTTCTTTTGGTTTTGCAGCCCTCAATTATACCGCCTCTGAAAACAATCAATATGCTTATAAATTAGAAAATTGGGACAAGGATTGGATTTATGTAAATAATGAGAAAAAAGCCTCTTATACCAATGTAAGTCCCGGAGATTATACTTTTCATATTAAGGCAACCAACAATGATGGCGTTTGGAATGAGAAAGGTTATACTATAGAGGTAAACATTACACCACCTTTTTGGGCTACATGGTGGTTTAAAACCTTAGTAGCTTTGTCTATTTTAAGTGGCATAGCGGCCTTTTATAATTTTAAAAGAACGCTTGAAATTCAACAATTAGAAGAACAGAAAAAGGAGGAAATCCATCAAGAACAACTACAGTTTTTTACTAATATTTCTCATGAATTTCGCACGCCATTATCGTTGATATTAGGGCCTCTTGAAAAACTAAAAAGAGAGTTTCCTACTTCGCCAGCTCATCCCTATTATGATTTAATGTACCGTAATGCCAATCGGTTAATTAGCCTTATCAACGAGTTAATGGATTTTAGGAAAGTAGAATCAGGCGTATTGAAATTGAATGTCATGGAAGGAAATATAAATACTTTTCTAAAAGAGATTTCAGAAGAATTTAGTGATTTGGCAAACGAAAAGAAAATTACTTTTGAAGTTTTTCAAAATAATCAGTTGGATGAAACATGGTTTGATCGCCAGATTCTCGAAAAAATCATCATTAACCTGCTCAGTAATGCCTTTAAATACATTGCTAATGGTAAACACATTACCTTAGAAGTAATGGAATCGCTCGAAAACTATCAACCTAAATATGCCAATGAACTATTAATACCGCACGAATACAAAGGGTCGAGCTATCTGTATATCAGGGTTTCAGATGATGGCATAGGTATCTCTAAAGAATCAATCCCTAATTTATTTGAACGATATTATAAAACTACTGAGGCTCATCTGGGTTCGGGCATTGGTTTGGCCTTTGTGAAAAGTCTTACGAAACTTCATAAAGGAAGCATTTGGGTATATAGTGAAAAAGAAAAAGGCACCGAAATTATTATCGGAATACCTTGTAAAAGAGAGGATTATGCTGAAAAAGAACGATGGATAAAAAACAAAGATATCTTGATTAAACTAGAAAGTATCTCTTCAAAATATGAAGTAGATATCCCTATCAACGAAGAAGTTCCTGAAAAAAAATCCTTAAAATCTACAGAATCATTAGCCAAGCCCACCATTTTGGTAGTTGACGATAATGATGAATTACGAACATTTTTGAAAGATGCCCTTCACAAAAATTATCATATTTTAGAGGCTATTAACGGACAACTGGGATATGAAAAAGCAAAAGAATGTTTCCCGGATTTGATTATTAGCGATGTAATGATGCCAGTAATGAATGGGAACATATTTTGTAAGAAAGTGAAAGACGATGACGAGATTAGCCATATTCCATTTTTGATGCTTACGGCCAAAGATGCAACAGAATCAAAAATAGAAGGGGTGGAGTCTGGAGCAGATTTTTATTTTTCAAAGCCGTTGAGCATAGAGTTATTGGAACTGACTATTAAAAATATCTTTATCCAAAAACAAAAATTAAAAGAAAAATATGGTAATGACCAACTTACTGAGATTGTAGAGTTGGCACATTCTCAAAAAGATAAAGCGTTTCTTACAGAGTTAATTCAAATGATTGAAGCACACCTGAGCAACCCTGAAATGAATATAGACTATATCTGTGCAGAAATGGGCATGAGTCGTACAAAATTGTATACTAAAGTAAAAGAGCTAACAGGACAAGCGATTGGTGATTTTATCAGAAGTATTAGATTAAAAAAAGCGGTACAACTAATGACCCAACAAAATATGCCTATTGCCGAAGTAATGTATAATGTAGGGATTCAGACACAATCGTACTTTACCAAAGCCTTTAAAAATGAATTTGGTAAAACGCCCATGCAGTTTTTGAAAGACTTGAAGAAATGATTAAACAACATGAGCCATCTTGAAAATTCAGGATGGCTCATGTTTGTATTATGCTTTTCTAACAAATTCCGATTTTAAAGCCATTGCACCAAAGCCATCAATTTTACAATCAATATTATGGTCGCCATCAGTAAGACGAATATTTTTTACTTTAGTCCCTGCTTTAATGGCTTTAGGAGCGCCCTTGACAGGTAAATCTTTAATGACAACAACGGTATCGCCGTCTTTAAGCTCATTACCATTTGAATCTAGTATTTTTGAACCCGCATCTTCGGTTTCTACTTCATCAGGATTCCATTCATAGAAGCATTCAGGACACACTAATAGCGAATCACTTGGATAAGTGTACTCACAATTACATTTTGGGCAAGGTGAAAATTCAGACATGAAATTAATTTAATAATGATGATTTTATCAGTTAGATAATTTAATAAGCTACAAAAGTAAGCATATTTCATTAATAAGTTTGTAAACGCTGAATCATAAATAGCTACGACAAAATTTCTTATTACTTTAAAGATATAATAGCATTAACCCTATAAAAACCCCAATAAAATGCTGAAGATGTTTTATATTTCGCTTTGAATAAATATGTGAAAAGAGTTCAAAGTAATATTTTACTGATAAAGTCCTCTCAAAGTATCAAACAAAAGATAATGATAAAAAACAAACCACATTTTGAAGTATTAGATGGACTGAGAGGAATAGCGGCTTTATGTGTTGTGGTATTTCATTTTGCGGAATGTGTGTATGCCGATTATAGTAAAAACTTTATTGGACATGGTCATTTAGCCGTTGATTTTTTCTTTTGTCTTTCAGGATTTGTAATAGCCTATGCCTACGACGATAGAATTGAACAGATTGGGAAGTTAGCTTTTTTCAAAGCTCGATTGATTCGATTACACCCTTTGGTAATAATAGGAACGTTATTAGGAGTAATAGGTTTTCTTTGTAGTCCATGGACAAACGTAGTTAGTAATTATACTTTTGGAAAGATATTTTTGTTAGCGATAGGGTCTATTTTTGTAATACCACTTCCATTAATGGAAGACCGTTTCTTTAACTTATTTGGTTTTAATGCTCCTGCTTGGTCATTGTTCTGGGAATATGTTGCCAATATTTTGTACGCCTTTCTATTGCATAAACTTAGTCGCCTTTTATTGAGTGTGCTAGTAATTTTAGCGGCTGTATTCCTTGGTGTTGTAAGTTACCGTGCTGGAAATTTAGTGGGAGGATGGAGTAAAAACAATTTTTGGGACGGAGGAGCACGCTTGGCATATTCCTTTTTAGCAGGATTATTAATTAATAGAAGTCGATGGATTATTGAGAATAAACTTGGATTTATAGGTTTAATTCCGATGTTAGTAGTTGCTTTTATGATACCCGTCTTTGCTAATAATTGGCTAGTTGAACTTTTAGTGGTAGTATTTTACTTTCCATTGCTTATTGCTTTAGGAGCAGGCACTCAGTCATCCTCATTAACACAAAAGATTTGTCAGTTTTCTGGAGAACTTTCGTATCCACTCTACATGACTCATTATGCATTTATTTGGATTTTTGCTAGTTATTTGTCTCATTTTAAGCCAGATATAACTCAAATTGCTTGGGTAATTGTGGGAGGCACTTGCTTTTTAGTACTTTGGGCAACAGGCATTATGGTATTTATTGATAAACCTATTAGAAAGTATTTAGTAGCCAAAAAGTGAAGTACTTTATATTCCTAAGCTGAAAGTTTCAGAACAACTTAAACGTTGGGCTGTCAAGTCTAATTCTTATCCTTAGCGAGTGACTTAAGTCACTCGCTAAGGATAAGAATTGCTTTTTACCAAGGACTAATTCCTGTTTCATCCTCTATGTCATTGCTGTAAAACTGTCCTGTCGGAGCATTCTCATCTGTTAATGTATGTTTAATGATAAAAGTCGCCGCACTTTCTACTGTTCCTGGTCCACTATGGTGGTTAAAATCAGTGGCAGTATAGCCTGGATCAATCGCATTTACTTTAAATGACAAGTCTTTTAACTCAAAAGCCAATACTACTGTATAAGCGTTTAACGCAGTTTTAGACGTTCCATAGCTTGCCGATTTAAAAGGGTAGTATTTCCAATTCGGATCGCTATGTAATGTCAAAGAGCCAAGTCCCGAAGTAATATTACTAATCCGTGGACTATCAGATTTTTTGAGCAGTTCCAAAAATACTTGTGTCACCCTAATAACTCCAAAAAAATTGGTGTCAAATACTTTTTGAATATCCTCAATGGAGGTATCTGAAGCAGTTTGAGGAAAATCTCCGCTTATCCCTGCGTTATTGATTAAAATGTCTAATTTGCCTTGCTCGTTTTCGATGCTATTTTTAGCAGCAATAATCGAATCAAGATTAGTAACATCTATTGCAATGGCTTTGATGTTTTGAAATCCATCTTCTTTTAGTGTTGTTACCACTGCTTCTCCTTTTGCAAGGTCACGAGTGCCTAAATAAACAAACAAATCTTTTTTCGAAAGTTGTTTTACTATTTCTAAACCAATACTTCTGTTGGCTCCTGTAATTAATACTGATTTCATTTTTGTTGTTTTTAAATTGATGATGCAAGTTGCATCGTTTAAAAATGAAATCATTTGCCATTTGGCAAAAAGCGATTTAGCGGATATTTTTTCTAATTCTGCTTAGTGAAGATTGCGTAATGCCTAAGTAAGAAGCGATATAAGAAAGCGGTATACGGTTCACAACAGTAGGATACCTTTCCATAAACTTTAAATAACGTGTTGTAGCATCTTCAGTCACCAAAGGACTTCTTCGTTCTACTTTTTGCATTAATGCTTTTAGAATAATTTTATGCACAATAGCATCCCAACCGACAATGGTGTTGAGTAATTCCTGCCAATCTTTTTTTGAAAAAATGATGATTCTGCAATCAGTAATCGCTTGCACATAAACAGTTGAAGGAAGTTCATTATCAAAGCTCTCAAAATCTACAAGGATATTATTTTCTTCAATAAAGTATTTGGTAATTTCTTCGCCTTTATTATTATAATAACAAACGCGAGTAATACCCTCTAACATAAAGCCTACGTGTCGAAAAATTTTACCTGCTTCTGAAAAATATTCGTCTTTGTGAAGCACTATTTCCTTCGCTTTAGTAGCAACGAAGTCAATTTGCTGTTGGTTCAAATTTCCAAATCGCAATAAATATTCTATCAATTCTTTCATGATAGCAAGTTAGTCAAAGTTATCTTCTCTGGATTTGCCATTTGGCAAAAAATGTGGGTAAATATCAACTCATGGCATGAGTATAAAATGATTCCAAGCTTAAATAATATTGAGTAAATAAATGCTTTTCTATACTTGCACCACTAGGGTGACCAACTCAATTGTCGAGCCAGTGGAACGACAATCTAAATAACAAGAAAGATTTAGGACTATTATGTTAAGAGAAAAAAATACTTTGGTTGCTTATAAAGGTAATTGTGACTTAGACTACTTATTATTTCAGTTTCAAGAAGGCACAATTTTAAGTACAAGTATGTTTTGCTATATTCGTACCATTTTGGGAATAGTTATTTCATATAATCCTTGAAATTATTATACCTCTCAGTCCTGGAATACCAATTTCATTTCTTATCATTAAAAGAGTTTCTTCGGTCAATTTGAACTTTTGAAGAAACTCTTCATCGCCATGACCATTAAAAATATTTTCCAATGACTCGATACTCAAACCTAATTTTTTAGCAATAGTAGAGTCTGCTACTCCTCTTGATGCTAAGAGTATTTCATTTGTCATATCTATTTCTTTTAAGAGTAAAATACACCTATAATAATATTATTTTTTTAAAAGTAAATAATACAAAATAAAGAAC
>NZ_JBWKYN010000056.1:0-30710 GCF_059423785.1 Arcicella sp. GW458-12-2-14-TSB2
CCCTATTAATATAATTTAAATGTATTTCTCAATAAAATTGGCGAGCTTTATAATTCTATTAAAAAACTAGAAAATAAAGATAAAAAATACGACCCTGATTCAAGGAAAGAATATTTAAAAATTAAAGCAATTGCAGAAAAGTTAAAAAAAGAGATAGTTAATAAAATTGAAGAAGAAAGGGGAAAAAAAATAAATCATAATACTAAGAAAACCGATACAAGCTCTATTTTGGCTAAGGAGTTATCAATTTATGATAAACCTATAGAAATAAAGGAATATGAAAGTCTATCAGAGTTTATAAAAGATTTAGGAATTGATTACAACAATGAAATAAAACGACTTTTTGAAATTTTAGATGAAAAAGTTTTAAAAGCCGTCTCGATATCAAAACTTGAATACTATAAGCTATTAACTGCAATTAAAGATGAATTTGAAAATGAGTAAGTTTAATACACAGAATAAAGAAACTATTCGTAGTTTATGGGCTAAACCTATTATAGACTACATATATCAAGTATTGGGAAAAAAATTGCTTTATTTGGGTCTTCCTGATATTAATGCATATGACATAAAAGAATGGTTAGAATATATTGACACTGTATATGCTTTTCAATGTAGGGAATACCCACACCCTTCCGACCCAAACCAGAATAGAGACAAAGTTTTAGCTCTCGAAGATACCTTACGCACCTTTGAAAGAAAAAAAAAACTTACAACATTTGATGTATTTGACGGATACATTGAGGAAGTTATTTTAAGAGGTTTTGATAACTCACCTACAACAAAAGAATTTACCCAGCAAAATATTATCACACTTTATAATCTTGACTTTTGTGGACAAGTAACATCCCCAATCGAATATAAAGATAGAAAGGGGAATTTGCAAAAAGCCTATAAGTTTGACGCAATAAAACGTCTTTTAGATTTACAAGAGCAAATAACTTTCCCAAATAAGAAGTTTATTATGTTTCTTACCGTACACTGTAGCTATTCAGGACAGGAATTGAATGATTTTGTTTCATCACCTCCAAATACTGACATCCAGAATTACCTGAATCAATTGAAAAGTTTTTCTAAAGGAAAAAAATCACCATTTGTTGTTAAAGCATTTGTTTTTCATTTTTTACAACAATTTTTTTCACACAATAATTTTGTAGCTGAAATTTTACCCCCCATTTATTACTTAGGTGATAATAACCATCCAATTTTATTCTTTACAATACTTGGAACAAATACAAACAATAGAGGGGCTGGAGGTGTTGTTCATTCACAAAAACTAAATGATGCCTTAAATATCCCATTTATCGAAGTCGCTAACAACTCATTTCATAAATCAAATACTATTTCACTTAGTAAAGACCTAGCCATTGATGGAGATATAAATCCCATTCATTTATTCAAGAATACTAAAGCTTACAAAAATCTTTGGGAAACATTACAATGAAAAGAAAAATACTATTAATAGAACCGAATTATAAAAACAAATATCCACCTATTGGGTTGATGAAAATTGCTACATATCATCGAAATTTAGGTGATGATGTGAGATTTTTCAAAGGTGATTTAAAAGATTTAATAATTGAACAACTATTTGAGACTTGTCTTGAAAAGTTGAATTTTATTGATGGTAATGTTAGCTGGATTCAGAAAGGTTTTTTTATTAAACAATACATAAGAACAGGGAAAAAGGACAATATAGAAATGTTAGATTTGGATATAAGTTTATATGCTCCACTTATCATTCAAGTATTGGACGAATTTTCCAAAAAGTTTCGTAGAAAAGAATACGAAAGAGAACCATATTATGATAGAGTCTACGTAACAACACTTTTTACATTTTATTGGAAAATTACCGTTGAAACCATCCATTTTGTAAAAAAAATGGTAAAAGATCCAAAGCAAATTTGGATTGGTGGGGTTTTAGCCTCTTTACTTCATGAGGAACTTGAAGAAGAAACAGGTATCAAACCACATCAGGGATTACTAGATAAACCTGGGATTTTAGATAAAGGAGACCCAACTATAATTGATAATCTCCCACTTGATTATTCAATTCTTGACGAAATAGATTATCAATACCCAACTCAGAGTGCTTATTTCACCTTTATGACTAAAGGTTGTACGAGAAAATGTACTTTTTGTTCAGTACCAATTTTAGAACCTACTTATAAACCAAAGATTGAGACCAAATATAAATTTGATGAAATAAAAGAGTTATATGGTGAACAGCAAAATCTATTACTTATGGATAATAATGTTCTCGCATCACCAAAATTTCCTGAAATCATTGAAGAGATAAAAGCTATGGGCTTCAATAAAGGTGCAACCTTTATTGAGCCAAACCAGCTTGATATTTCCGTTAAAAATTTAATAAATCATAAAAATCAAAGTGCTTATATAAAAAGAACATTTAGACTTTTCCATGATTTACTGACAAGATTAAAAAAAGAACATAAGCAGTTCACATATAATGTTCTTGATAGTTATCAACTACTAAATTTTGAGACTACTACCAAGGAAAACTTATTGGCTGCATATGAAGAACTAAAAGAATTAAATGAGCGATTTAGAAATAAATCTCCCAAAATGCGATATGTTGACTTTAATCAAGGAACAGATGCAAGGTATGTAACTGACGAGTTCATGAGGTTAATGAGTGAAATTCCAATAAGACCATTAAGAATAGCTTTTGATTACATTGGCATGAAAGACAAATATATAAATGCAGTGAAACTGGCAAAAAAATATGGAATAAAAGAACTATCAAACTATATACTTTATAATTTCAATGATACCCCTGAAGACTTATACAACCGTTTAGAGATTAATATTCATCTTTGTAAAACATTGAATATTGATATATTCTCATTTCCAATGAAATATATACCTTTATTTGGTGAAGATGCTAAACATAGAGAATATACTGGGAAATACTGGAATAAGAAATTTATTCGTTCAATCCAATCTATCTTAAACGTAACCAAAGGAATTGTTGCACCCGCATCGAAAAATGATAACAATACATCCTTTTTTCATAGAGCATTTGGTAATAATCTGAATGAGTTTCATGAAATTCTCTATATGCCTGAGACTTATATTATTTACAGAAGTGTCTTTGAAAAAAAGCTTGGCTATACCAATATTTGGAAAAAAGAATATTATGAACTTAAACAAAGTAATTATTGGAATGAAGCCAAAGCTATTATTGAGGCGAATGATTTTACTCAAATTGAAGAAAAAACAGTCAATCCTTTGATTAGACACTTTTTAAGGCATTATCAGATTCATAGAAGAAGTGTGAATAAAGAGGATGTAGAATATAGTACTCTTAAAAAACAATATGATAAACTCATTCAAGTGGATAATTTTATCAACTTAACGTTAACATATGATTTTGAAGAAGAACAGCCCAAAGTTAAACTGAATAAGAGATTAAAAAACAAAAAAATACAGTTTCAAAATAGCTACTAATATTCTCGTTATTTATAATATTTTGACTTGAAAATAGAATATAGTAAAATTTAAAATAATTCGTATCATATTATCGCTTTAATGGGTATCTATAATCATTGTAATAAAACAAGACTTAATCTGACAGATAGGGAATAAAATTATCTATCAGATTAAGTCTTGTTTATGAGAGCTTATTATTTAATCATCAAAATACATTTAAAACCCAAACTCAGCACTAACCTGAGCAGTCATTTCACGAACAGCTCTATTAAGTAAATTCTTAATCTCCTCAGGCGATGGCGGGTCTTGCTGACTATAAGTGATTCCCTTTATTTCAAGATTCTCAATTACAATCTGACATTTGGGGCCAGAATATACTAATTGCTTTGACTTATAGCGATTGTAAGTCGCTTTGATGTTGAAAAGATTTAATATTGTTCCCATTTTTGTTAGGTTGATTTATAGTTTTTTAAAATCCGAAAAAGCTTGATATTTTCTGTCCAAAAGTCTTTTCCTTTTTAGTTTTCTTAGTTCCCGACAATCCTTTCTTTTTCCTAGGTTTTGAAATTGTGTATGATAAACCAACACGTTTGGCAATTGCTTTAAAATCTGCTGTATCACCTTCTAACAGCTTTTTGTAAAACTTATGCTTGGCTTTTAGTTTTGCTAACTCATCATCTTTGGTTGCCCCTAAACCTGATTGATTCTTTTCAAGGTACTTTGATAACTCTTTTGCTATTTTATCTTTGAACTTTGCATTTTTCTTTACTTGCTCAAGCATCTGCTTCATTTCATCTCTAAGCGTTTGCTTTAACAGTTCATTTTTATCCGACTTCTCGCTAGGCTTTTCTGATGCAACCTTTTCTGGTTTAGCTACTTCCTTTTTAACAGTCGTTTTTCTAGGAGCCGAAACTTTACTTTCCTGTTTTTCAACCTTCGCAGGTGTTGGTTTAGAAGGTTCAACCTCTTTAAGCGTTCCCTTTACCGTTTTAACCCACGATTCTAAGGTCTTTTCAGCATCTGGAACTATTTCAAATATTGAAAAGTCAGTAAAGTTTTCAGTATCTTCTTTAAGAATTTGATAATTCTCTTGAGATACTTTGTCTAGTTTTGCCAAGTTCTTGGCATCAAATTGTTTGATGAATGCGATGTTTTCTTTCATTGTATGGAGATTATTTTAATGATAGTCTTGCCTCTTCTTGCAACTGCAATCTTAGACGGTATTTATACTTTTGTTTAGCTGCTGAATTATCCGATTTTACGGTTTGTACTGGTTGCTCCTTGGTGACATAAGTATTCAGCTTTTGATAATAAAGCGATATGACAATTGATAAATTAGGGTCGTCGTTAGCTTCATTAAAGTTCGGTCGATATACTTTATCGAAGTCTTTAAGGACTGAGGGCAATGATTCAAAAGGAATTTTTTGAACTTGCTGCATGTAATTACTTGCTGATATCATTTTTTTATGTTGTTTGCTTGCTATTTTAGTTGAATAAACTTTCCTGCTATGCCACAATTTTTAAGAGCTGTAGCATTTCTTTTATTGAATGCAATTAATACCGATGGAGAACCGGCACTATCACCTTCTATTCCCTTTACTGTATAAAAACTTAATCGTCCTTTGATGAATAGTACTGCATAAGCTTTACTCCAGACCGATTCAAAAAACATCTTCGTTTCTGTCCTTGCAAAAGTTAAAGCAATTACATTTTTGTGCTTTGCACACTTTTCGAGCCATTTAGAAGTTTCCGACCCGTAAGGTGGATTGCACCAAACCCTACCTTGCCAATCTTGCTTTAATCCATCTTGCCTTTTGGTGTAGTGCTTTTTAGCTGTATCCCACGGCCGTTTGATGGGACTACATGGGTCAAGGTCAAAACTGCCTAGTGCTTTAATAATATAAGGTGGCGTTAGCCAATCTTCATTTTGCTTTGTTCTCTCAAAAGAAGTATTCATCTGATAATTGATTGGGATACTAGAGTTGTGTCAACTTGAGCTTAAAAGCCAAAATCTCATTCTTAAAAGTAATTTTCCTTGGCAATGGCTTTTTTGAATCATTGCTTTCAGTTGAATTGCTATCTTCAAATTCATACCCAGTCATTTTTAAGTTTCGCTCGGTTACTACTAAGGATAGGCTATAATTCTGTTGAAGGATTTCTAAGAATTTAGGCAAATTACTATCCACAACCTTTGCCTTAAAGGCACTGCCTTGCTTGATAAATTCTCTGTCTATCGCAAGATTCCTTAGCGAAGCATCTAAATAGATTTCGCTCATTTTGCTTTTGATGGGTAAAAGAAATAAATAGTAATCCGACATCTTTTGGATAGTCATGCCCACACTCGTCGTTAATATGGTATTTCTGTAAACACCTCTAATTACCTGCAAGGAGTTTCCGATAGGAATGGCTACCGAACTTTCTGAACTTCCATTACTATTTTTGCCTGCATCATAGTACTCAGGCATCAAAATACCTTTCCTTATTTCACCAGTAATGGTTGTGTATTCAATCAACTTTAATTTGTACTCAGCAATCAACGGACTACCAAATGCTTGCAGTAAATTACCTGTCAAAATGTATCGAATTGTTCTTTCTGAATAATTCTGTTTGGATGCTTCTTTCCATCTTTCAAAGGAGTTGTTGATGTTGACAATCGAAGGACTTCTTGAAATTGATTTTATCCCATTGACCCATTTTAAGCCTTCTCCAGAAAGGTTGTATGTTCTACTTCTTTTCCCTGAAGCAATCGCAAACTTTAATTTGATGTTGCCAGGTGTAAACGGATTATCTTTCTTTTCGTTGATTTGAAAGCCTGTAAAAATACCAAGCGTATTACCTTGATGTGGTGCTGTCTCAATATCTGGAAGTTGGATAACCATCCCTATTTTAAAAAACCTAAAAATATTATCATTAAAATAATTGATTTGCTTTTGGAAGTTATTGGTTTCGATTTCAATATCCTTTTGCTCCTCGGTATTCAGTGCATTTAAAGCGTCTTGCATTGCTGAAGCTTTAATTGCTGAATCTTCGATTTTTTTGATGTCCTTTCTATTGGGTAGTTTTTCTCTTCTTTCTCTATACTGCTGCTGAATGTCTTTTACCCGTTGGTCTTTGATTTGAAGAAGTTTCGTTTTGCAAACACTTGCTAACGTTTCTGCATAACTTTCTGGACTATTATCACCTAGTTCTCTTTTGATGATTTTCTCAAGCTCATCTACCGTATAAGGCTTTTTGATTTCCCGTACATCGCATCTTTCTACAAAAGTTGATGTGCTGAAAGGTGATTTACCGCCTTTTCCTTGAACTAGTACTTTTTTGTCAATTGTATTGGCTTGTAAATCGACTACTTGCACTTCTAAGTCATAATCCCCCGATTCAAGCTTTATTTCTATGGCTGTTCGGTATAAGTCCAGTACTTCATTATAGAATTTATCTTGGTCAGCACATTTCAACAAGGCAATTCGACCAGTAACTTTCTGAGCAGCATTTTCAGGTACAGCTTTATCACCGTCAATTATATTTAAGGGAGAACCAATTCTTGTATTTAGAGTTTTATTTTCCTGTAAATACTGTGCTACTACTTCATCTCCATATTTATTGAGAAAATCAGCTGACTTAAGGATGGATTCAGAGTTTCTTTGATTACTGGCTGTATTGGCATCGAGTGATTTTAGCTTCTTTTGAAGCATCATCATTAATCGCTTTTCTGCGGGAATTGAACTCGTTACATAATCATACATGGGTTTTAAGATTTCACCAGTACGTTTGATTCTACCTAGCTTTTGTACTTCCGTATTAATGTCTAATTCCGACTGTAATACAATCATCACACGCTGTTTCACTTGACTAGCTGGTACTTTCTTGGTTGGTATGGCATGAGCTGAAGCACCTGTCGAACCACTTTGATTGATCATTAATACATCAACTTCGTTGTCGTTGAATCTGCGAAAAGCATCCGTCGCATTTTCTTTAGGTCGCTTGACTATTCTACCTACCCAACGTAAGGTTGGGGCTTCAACCTTCCCTAGTCCGCTTTTGCTTTTGATATTTTTTTTGCTTTCGTTTTTTCTTCTACCCAATCCTCTATCTGGCTCATCTAGTGCTTTTCGGATAGTTTGAGGTGTCCAATGAAAATCTAATTCTATTCCTCCATAACGATTGTTGGTAACTGTCGATGTGAGTTCTTTTAAAGAAACGTATCCAAATTCTGCATTTTCAGTATCTCCATTAAGTACCGCATATCCATACAATCTATCTTTACCATCAAATTCTGAGATATACCAATCTGAACCAGCATAAAAATAATGCAGGTGAGCCATTATAACTTCCTTTGGATTTATCCAATTCGCTTTATCTTTTGCTTTTCTAAAAGCTGCTGAATAATGCCCTATTTTGGGAAGAGCCTTTATTTGCTTTTCTAGCTGCTCTACAATATCAATAAATTCATCCGAACTACTTACTACCTTTTGTTGAAAGCTCGGCATAAACTTTTTAACAAGGTCAGGTATGACTGTTAACCCATTGTTAAAATTATCCCCTCCAGTTCGCATTAATTTAGCTGCTTCTGAATGAGAGAGTACCTTTTGCTCCAATTCAACGGCTAACTTTCTACCTGTTACTTCAGCGACTTTGTATCCTGCGTTTTCAATACGCATCTTCACCAAATCTATGGGTGATAGTACAACACCTGAAGAGGTGGTCTTAATCATGTTTTCAATAAACTTGTATGTCGAAATAGCTTCTTCTGAAAATTGATTGATGTCAAAGGATCTGTGTTCTCTTTCACCATCTGAACGAATAACGGTATATCTTAATACGCCTTTTAAGCCTTTCAAGAGTACTGTTGTAAAGTCTGCATTGATTAAACTATTTTCCTCAAAATCCTCTCCGCCAGATTCATTGGCAATGGATTCAATAAAACTGCCCATAGTAGATGAAAAAGCAATCACGGGTTTCTTTCCTTGTTTTAGTCGCATGATGGCCCTATCGGCTACCGCCTCAGCCTTGATGGCAAACAGTAATTGATTAAAGACATTGAACAATTTTGAAAAGTAAGGCGTACTATCCACACCAGCTCCTCTAGTTCCTTTTCTTATTTCAACTTCTCCTTGACTTTCAGCGGCAAATTTATCCAGTGCCTTTACCTCTGGCATGATGTACCTTTCCTGAAAATCAATTATGGCTCGAATCACTTCGGTAACTGCATCAGATTTCTTTTTATCTGCCTTGGAATTCTCCAATGTACAATAAAAGTCTTGATACATCTTTTCAAATTTATCTTTGACTTTTACTCCATTGCCTCCGTTTTCCTCCAAAGTAATATAATTCACCTCAATGCCATCAAAACTTCTTTCCCGACGAATCATTTGCCCTTGGCTCACGAGTTGTGAGGATACAACTTCCTGTAGGGCTACACCCCCTTTATTGATGGCTTCTGAGAGTTCTGTGGATGTAAGATTAGCTTCCGAAATAGCCGTTTTTAAGGCATAGATGGGCATATTGTCTGGTCGCTTGGCAAAGGTCGCTGACAAAAAAGCTACATAAGCATTCTTGAGTACCATTTGCAAAGCCATACCACGGATACTCTCACCAGAGGCATTATGCGACTCATCTAAAATCACTAAATTATTCTGTGCTATCTTTTTAAGAAATGTTGCCTTGGGTGAAAGTTGTAATGCTCCAGCTACTATAGAGTTGCCAGTTTGTATTTGTGAATACGTTAGCATGACAAAGTCATAACCAGCCGGTAACTTCATTTTTTCAAGTACCTGCTTTTGTAAAATAGGGTCAGCGGCTTGATACAAGATATTCCCTTCGGTATCTTTTACATCCGATGCACTAGCCCGTGCGTTTAGAATATAGGGAATTACATGACTCCCTTTGGTAAGGTCACGGTTGTTGTTTTCGGTGTAGCCAACTACTACTTCATAAGGATTTTGTTCCTGAAATAATTTATAATCGGTCTCATTTCCATAGACTTCTTTTTCTTCTTCAGAGAGCTTGGAGTAGGGCTTGTATTTGATAAGCTTTTTGGTTTCGTTTTGCTTAATTTTTAAGGGTTGTGAGGCATCCTCTAAACCAATATCAATTAAATCACGGTAAATATCACTGAACAAATTTGGTTTTTCGGTAATAAAAATGGGGAGGATTCCTTGTGCAATGGCATAACGAATAAGACCAGCTGCTACTCGTCCTTTACCAACACCTGTTTGGTCACCGATAATTAGCCCTTGATTTCGGTATTCAATGTTGTAAATGGCTAGGGCAATGGCATCAATTTGTTCAGCAGCAAAGGCATTGTATAAGGCTTGTTTGTTAGAGTACTGTAACTTTTTACACAAAAAATCATCTACATTGCCAATGATAGCTTTTAGGTTTTTAAGGGCTTTGATTGTTTCTCCGCCCATTGAATCTGGGGTATCTACTTGTAATGATTTTGATTGACTAAGAGGTTGATAAGGTACGCCTAAGCCGTTGAATAACATGGATTGTTTCATGAAATAATTCTTTGATATAGTGCTTGAAATGTATTGATTTGGTTAGCTATTGTTTCATTTTTGAGTGGTGCAAATCCTGATACGGTACTTTTACGACCATTGATTAGAATCAATCTGATATTAAATGATGTCCCCATTCTGCTGTATAAATCTCCATTGATGTTAATGACATCTTCTACATGATAATGACTGTATAAGTAATTCAGGAATATGCGATTTTTCCCTGCTTGTATTCTTCCCACTTCATCATAATTTGTATGACCTCCGATGATGATAGTTGCTTTACCAGTATCTTTCATGGCTGATAATGCTAGGATTGCCATCACATGGTCAAGGTCTTTTATCGTATAGCCATCAAAGGATTGGTACTCATACTTTGCTAATGCTCCAAAAGGAGGATTAGTGATGATGGCATCGTATTTTTTTACTTTGTCTCTAAAAAAATCAAGTTTGGATGAATCTTGCTGGGTAATGCTTTTGTAGCTATCTCTTTGAAGATTAGTTACCCTAATATCATCTAGTTTATTGACCTCAAAATGTTCCGTATATCCTGCGATAGTGAGTAAGCCATTGCCTGCACTGGGTTCTAAATACAGACTACTTTTATGGGGTTTGTTGATTCCACAATAAAGGCCCATCAGGTAAGCAATTGGTGCTGGAGTACTGTATTGTTGTAATAAAACTGAGGTACTGGTTCGTAAGGATAAATTTACTTGTCGCTTGTAAAAATCAATGATCGATTCAAACCGTTCTTCAATTATTTTAGTCTCATCGTGAGCCAAGTTTCGATAAATACAAACCAAGGCATATTCTGTTTGTTCCTTTACCTCTCTTACATTGGTAATTCCGAATTGCTTGGCTTGCTTTTCTAGCGAAATCTTATAGAGTTTATCTCCTCTTAAAAACCTTTCTGTAATACTTTCAAGATAGGATTCTTTGAAGGTGAGATTAGTTAATTGCTGCTTAAACCCTAATAGCACTTGTTTCCAATTCATAGTTTTTGTAAGGGTTCGTTTAGCTTTAATAGATATGTTTTCCAGCTTGAGTGTTTTGCTTTAGCCTCTAGTCTTTTATTTACCCAGTTTATGTATTCTGGATAGTTCCTCTTTAGATAATCTGCATAGCTACTTTCCTTCAAAAACAGTAAGATATGGCTCCAACCCATAAGTGCTACGCTACTGTAAAACCCTACATCAAAATAATCACTTGATACATCGGAATGATTGTAATTATAGTCAGCAATAATGGCTTTACAACTTTCGATGAATGCCTGAGCTTGGGTATTTAAAAAGCTTTTACTATCAGGGTTTTTTTCAAACCATTGTGCATCCCATCCATCATAGTCAGGTTCATAAGGATTAAAACCACAATCCTTAATCTCAACATTAAGTGACCATCCCCCTGAATATCTATTTTTACTAACTGATACTTCAGCATCAGGATACTTGGCTTGAATCTCCTGTTTAACCATTTTGGTTACTTCAGAGGCCGTTAGCCTTGGATTGTATTTACTACCTGTATAGCCCATTTTTCAAATATGTTGAAGTGCTTGTTTGTATGAAATAAGTTGCTTTCTAAAATCACTTGCTCTTGTTAGCAGAGTCATTTTAGTGTTATCAATGCGATTCAGAGGTTGTAGCAAATAAATTAATTCTCCATACCTGGTATCACATTTTAAGATAATTGGTCGTACTCCGTCGGTCATTGTTGAAATACTCAGTGTAAAGTCTTTGACCTGTAGTTTGCCTAACAGCTTTAAAATATGCTTAAAAAAATTGCCTTCTATAAAAACCATGAAGGGTTCAAAAGATGTTTTGGAAACTAATTTTGTCTTAAACTCCTGAACGACCAATTCCTTCTTTTTAACATCATAAGTTATGTTTTCAGTATTAATTTCATATTCATAAGGCTTATGTCCCGACCTAAGAATGATTGGTTTAGAAGTTTTATCACCATAATTTGACAATCTATAGGCTGATTGAAAGAAAGTATCGAACTCCTTTAACGTAGTTGTTAATGTTACACTATGGTCTGCATTTTTTTCAATGACTTTTAAATAATCAGGATATGCTTGTTTAGATTCAATACGTTCTCCTGTCATCAAAAAAGTACCTCTAGTGTCAGTGTTGGCATTAAAATATAAAACTGAATACCCATTTGTTGAAGCGATTCCGTGTTCAGAAAAATTCACTCCAGTAAATATCACATCTGTAATCCCATCATTCTTTTTAATAAAATCTTTAAAAAGATTCATGACTTCAGCATTATCAGGCTGAAAACCTGCTGTTCCTGTTGTCTTTAGCGGTTTTAACGCTTCGTTCCCTGCAATTTTTATCACCAAAAGAGAGATGGTTGTAGGGTCAAAAGTGACGGTTGTATTCTCTAAGTTGACCCTAATCCGTTCTGCAAATTTTACGGTATCGGTTCTTCCTCCAAATCTGACTTCTTTTTCTTCGGCAGGTAAATAAGTAGCGATTACGCCCAGTTTGTCTTTCAAATACCCCACTAAGCTTTCAACATTTACCGTAGGCAAGGTGTTGGTCTCTGTTTGTTTATGATAAACTACCCCATCTTTTTGGAAGCTTTTCCAAAGCTCCATCATAAACTTTTCACGAGCGGAGAAAAGGCTTACAGGTAATTTACCTAATCCTTCAAAATCGAATTTATAGTCAAGATATTTCCCTTTGTCCTCAAAATTGAATGTGTCTTGTACAGGGTCTAAAACGGTTTTGCCTACTACAACATAGATATGTTGCCATCCTTTGCCATAATCAGCCATCCTAACGATGTGATTTACTCGCAAATTACACAAAATTGATGAACAAAAAATAGTAAAATCATCACAATCTCCTTTTTTATCTGCCCACAATTTATTGGGTAATTTGATTTCTTCAAAGCCTTTTTTATCCGCACGATACTTAATATACGTCTTAACAAAATCAAAGATGTTTTTTGCGGTGTTTGCTGTACTTTTCTTATTCAATAAAGTAGGTGCAATCTTAGCCGTTTGCTTGACAGCATTTGGAATATACTGTTTACAAATCTGGTAAAATGTATCTTCTGTATGAATGGCTACAGTTTTTTTGATATAGTCTTTGCTGGTTGGCTTACTAAAATAATTATCCATGCTGGTTGAATCGTTTTTTAAAAAAATTAAGGATAGTTGCTCTGAATAGAAAAGCAATCAGGACAATACTTGCTCCTAATACATACCAACTTGAAACGGCTTCGTTATCTACAATTGTTATCGTATGTCCTTTGGTAAGATTCATTTTTTTGACCAATGCATTATAGGCGACTACCGAGTTAGAAACCTTGTCTGTATCGTAGGTAGTGCCAACCAAAATGCACCCTAATGTATCCATCTGAGTATTGCCCCATTCGATACGTACGCCAGAGTAACCTTTTACATCTTTTAAATAAAAATAGCGTTTCCCATTAGAGGTCGATTGTTGAATTACTAGTTGATATGTACCTCGTGGGATAGCAGTTTTACCATAAACCTTGATAGCCTTAATTTGCTCAAGGCTCATTAAACTACTTAAATTTCTATCAATATCCTCTAAGGTGTAACATTCAAAAGTACCATCGACGTACAGTTCGCCAATGGTGCTTTTGTCTGTTTTTATAATTCTCTTGAGGGTTAATTTCATTAAAATAGTTGTTTGAGCCTAAGGAAAAGTGCTAAGCAAAGTAACACTGCAAGAATAATGATGATATAAAGGCGTTGTTGTGAGGTTTCCTTAGCTGTTTGATATGCCGAATTAGCGACTACTAAACGATTAGTAATTTCCTGTTTCTCTAATTGATATTGCTCTATTCTTGCTTTGTTTTCAACTTTAAGGGTATCTACCCGAACTTGATTGATATAAATAATCTTTTGGTCTGGACAGTTTACCTTAGGAATGTAAGATTGCTTGGTATCAGGATGAATCGTTTCGGGACAATTCAGCACAATTCCTCTTTGAATGATTGAATCTTTACGAGTAATCGTTATGCCCGGTATATACTGAGCATTGATAGGAAACTTATCCGCACAGGTCTGAGCCAATTCAGATGGATGCTCCCTGTAAAATTCAATGGCACGTAACCGAGCTTTTCTTTCGGTTACGCATCCTAGTTGAATCAGTATAATAGTAAAAAACAAGAGGACTTTTTTCATCTTAATAGCTTATTATGATATTAAAAAACTACAATATTGACCTTGTGCATCCTTGGTATAATCTATGATTGAGTTCAATATATACAAACCATTATTCACTAACGTTAGCAGGTCTTCAACAGGAGCATTCGCAAAACCTGTATCATTTCGTACTGCTTCATCAATGGCAAAATACCAGAAGAATGAAGTTTCGCCATCTTCATTTGTTTCAAAATACAACCTCACTGAACGGGATAGTATGCGTATTTTGGCATAATTATAGGGTATTCCTTGCGTATCCATTACATTTTGAATACTACTCTCAAAATCCCATCCTAACACATATAGGTCTTTAGCCATAACTTGCACCGAATAATTTACTTTTATAGCTTGTGGGTTTACTACGATTACGTTTTCCATTTTTTTGGCTTTAAATTTTTAAAAAAGATTTGCAAAAGACATGAGTAAACACCTGATATTACTTGTATTCTGCCAGCTTGGAACGCCATTTCTAATCTGTGCTAATCTTAAATCACTGGTTGAGTACACCAAAGCAACTAAATCACCAAAAATCGTTGAACCAAACGTATGTGCCCCATTGCTATTTGCCACACCCAACACTCTAGTGAGTGTTGAAAAGTCTGCATTGCAGAGATAAATACCGTGAAGTGTTCGTACTGTATAGTTGGGTCCTTGGTATCTGTCATCTTCACGAAGTATCACATAATATTTGTTGTTTGCCTTGAACATGTGCATTTTTTCATTATTCAAGTCAGAAATTTTGGTAGGCAAACTAGTCGTGAATAAATCATTTTTCGGAATTACACACCTCCAAGTCCCTGCCGCTGGGTTGGTGGGTGTTGTCTGTGGAGAACCTCTAAGTAATACTACATAATCGGTTGGTGTTTCATTGATTGTTCCTTCCCAAAGACTTTTCTTATCAACACCATTCGTACCGGGCAATAACATGGGATTAAAGCAAGCAAACAGTTGCCAATTTGCTCCATTGTCCACGGTTTTCATGAAAATTGAACCAATGTTTTTATCAATTCCAGAACCAACCGTCATGATACAAAATATGGCATTATTGAATGCTCTAAAAAAGTCTCCTATGTATATATCCTGTACAGTATAGCTAATTGGGTTACTAGGGTAGCTAACATCAGCAGCAGGTCTTCCAGCTAGTACCCAAGCAAAATGGTCATAAATTAATGGCAGGTCAGCGTATTGCCATACATTACTGCCTTTAAAAAACATTCTGCACCTATTGGCATTACCAAAGGTGGCTGTGCTAACATTAAAATCTATGTAGCATAAAGTGCTAAAACCAAAATTTGTCAGTGCAATAAAGAAGACACGTATCGTATTAGCATCAATCACTAAAATATTTTGGCTTTGAGGTCTAAATTTTAGGGTTAAATTATTATCTGGCCAACTGGATGTTTCTGTGGCAACAGTGAAGAAAGTAATATCACGATTATCAATTAAATGCGTTTTTGACATTCGGATGATTTGGTATTTTTCCCCTTCTGCTGTACCTACCCAATTACCATTGGCATCATAACCACCTTCATTGCACATATATACCGTGTAGAGATATTGTCCTACCGTTACACAATAAGCCTGATGAGCATATATTTCTTTACGGAAATCTGAAACACAAAAACTTTTATCGAAAAAATGCTTGTCGATAACGTTTGAAGTATTGAAGGTGGATAAAAGTGTCTTATCTGTGTCAGAATAATCATTCTTTGTAAGCTTTTTGCCTTCGCTCCATGTTGTTAAGTCCGTACCAAGCTCGTAGATAAGATTAGTTGCTTGTACTTTAACCTGCATGTAAGCTTTTCTTTTACTTAGTATGATGTTATCCCTGTCTGCAATGGTGGCAACGACCTGATAACCACCAAGCACATCGTTATCTTCTAAGTATGGAAACTCATCATCCGAAGCCAATCTGGCTGGAATTTTTGTTCCTTTTGTGTTTATAGCCATTTTTATGAAATTTCTATCGTAATTGAACCTGATTGATTTTGTGTAAAGACATCAACAAAATAGGATTCTGTAAATCCACTTGAATTTGTCACATCCATTGTGTACCTATTGAAAGCGTTATAAGCAAATCCACCAACCTTATAGTTTGCAGCTCCTAGACTTGAAGGATAACAGTAAGCGGGATACTTACTTTGACCAGCAAGTGTAAAATTCCTTACTCTGTTGCCACTCAATACGCTATTTGGTAGTGAAATAATCTGTTCATTAGTGGGTTGAGTACTCGCATCAAGAACTCCCCAGAATATTCGATTGATAAAGTTGACACCTGTGGTAGCTTTTACAGTGGTCTTGCCATCCGTAGCTGTTAACTCAAACACGGTACTATTAGAAATATTAACCGCTTTAGTAACTGTTGTTCCATTTACAGTACCAATTCCATTGTTGATGCTTAAACTGGTAGGGGTTTTATTGGTGGTATAGTTAAACGTGATACTAGTAATGGTACTTCCTTTTTCAATAGTATTCACATTGTTGGTGAATGCACTAATAGCCATTGGAACATATTCTAAATCATCTAGTCTCTCTTCTATGGCATCCAAAGTTGCATCTAACTGCTGCACTTTTTCTCCTAACACTTCATCCGAAAGACCTTCTAAACCCTCTATCCTATCTTCAATTGAATTTAGTTCAGAGTCCAATGATTGTACTTTTTCAGATAATCCACTATCTGAAACTTGAGCGATATTCCCTGTTTGCGGTGCATTCGTGCTTATGTTCTTCCTGAGGTAATTATAAAAAAAACAGAAAAAACCTCCTAGTACTGTCACAATACCGATGATAAAAATGATGATATTTCTCTTATTCATTGTTTTATACTGATTTTTTAAACCATCCAAAAGCCATTTTAAAGGCTAAAAAAAGCACTAGCATGGCTAGCAAAAACACAAACCATAGTGTATATACGACACTTGCATTTTTCGTTAGTGCTTGCTTAGTCAACAAGGTCGTTTGCTCTTGTTGCTTTTTGGCTTTTACTAAGTATAATTGATATAAAATGGCATCTTCCTTGCTCTCCTCAGCTTCTTGAGCATATATTTCAGCTTTCTTCCTACTTTCTTCTAGTTGATTTTTGGTATGATCATCAATGAAAAAAATAGCGAGCTGTGAAATACCTTCTACGACTAACGATATAGGGTCAAAAGATACCATTACATTGGTTGGATTGTTTGGTTAGAAGCATTTGGATTTCCTTGCTTGATTGTACTCCTAGTCCATCCAAAAACTGCTTTAAATACTAAATACAATATGCCAAATGCTAACAGCAATACTGAACCTACAATCAGCCAATTGGTTATATTCTCAGATTTTACACGGTTGGCTAACTGCGTTGCCTCATTGGTTTTAGTGTCAGCTTTTGCCTTGAGTGCTGCATATAATGCTTGGTCTGCTTTACTGGCTTCTGCTTCAGCGGTCAACTTATTGGCTTCGATTTGAAGCTTTGCGACTTCTTTTTTCGCATCTCCATTTATCCAAGCGGAAGCTACATTCGAAATACTGGATACAATACTCGTCACAGGGTCACCTGAACCAGTATTAGCTCTACTAGACCCAGCACTCGTACTTCCTCCAAATATCCCTGAAATGACATCTAAAAAACTACCGCCAGATTGACTTTCTGTTGTACCTGTGGTGGTCTCAGTAGTTTTAGGAGAGGTTGTGGTTGGGGTTGTCCCAGTACTTGAACCTGTATCTGCTGTACTATTACTTGATTTATTAAATAGACCCATTGCTAGTATTGTTTAAAGGTGTATTGGTATTCTGAATACTTTGTGCCTTCTTATTTTGTTTACCCTTCCACCAAAGAACGCCTCCAATAATCAACCCTAGGAAGGAAAACACTATTACAATGATTGAAGTAATATTTAAGCCTGTTCCTGTTCCAGCTTGATTGCCTGTTTGAGGAGAAGAATTATTGTTAGATAATGAATCTATTAAATCTTGTTTCTTCTTAGCTTCTAACTCCTTTGCAATTTTATCCTTATTTTCTCGCTGATATTTTTGTTCTCCTGCAAGTTGCTTATCAATTGAAATATCTGAAGACTTTACATATAAAGGTCTTTTTTCAGTGCGATAGGTACCAGCACCCCTAAACATAAAAATTGGGGAACCAACGTCTCTAACCGTAACATCTCCACTGATTAATTGATATTCTTCTCCATGATCGACGACAACTTCTCCCATGGCAGTACCAAATAAATCACCAATTAGATAAATCATATCAGTTCTTGGTGTTGCAGCCCCATCATCATCCCCATAAAATGATTGTACAAAATGTTTGGTTTGTGGAAAATCGGTTGTTTCATAAATTCTGGTTTCACCAGGTAATTTAGCATAACATTCGGTGTCTTTGGTAATTGCTGCCATTATCTTTTATTTTTTTGAAAGAAGTTTTTAAAGAGTACTATCAGGATGATTATCGCATACAAAATGCCAATGACCCAGTAAATAAGTGGATTGGACTGATTAGCTGTTTCGGGTAAAGCATCTCCCTGTTTTACAAAATATAACTTGCCTTTAATCTTTAAGGCATTATACCACTGTTGAGCCCTTTGAAAGATTTGATAACCTCCATCTTCAATGCTATAAGGTCTAGTGATTAAACCCAAATGGTCATATTTAGTCCCCTCGACATGGATAGCATTAAAATAGGAAGGATAAATAAAGTTAGGCACAAACACATCATTGATATAATACCCAATATCTAGTCGGTTCGTGGGGTCGCCCAGTTCCACTAAAAAAGTTACGGTCTTGTCGGCATACTGTGGGTCTTGCCCTTGAATACGATTTTCTAAAAATGGATTGTTACCCATTTCAATGGTCTCTTCAAGCATCACCTTGGTAAACCTACTTTCGGTAAAATCAAAGTTCGTCCAGTTTTGATAAATGACTTTTCCGTAAGGTCTTCTAGCATCCCCAGTACCTGTAAATGAGTGAGTACCATTAATGCCCGTCCTTTCTGGAATGGCATTCACAATGGAGACTGGCCAAAAGTCGCTTGGAATGTCTTCTACATACCGGTAAGCATTAACAGTAGCTTCATATCCCCAATGCGGAGCCACATCACGGTTAATTTGTGTTTGGGCGGCTGCCGCAATTTCTTTTAATCTTTCATAGCTTACATGCCCTGTGGTATCAATGTAGGCTATTTTTCTCTCTATCATTTCAGCCATTACATCGGGTTATTTAAAGTGGTCATCTTTGGTTTACTTAACTTTTTGATGGCTAGGTAAATCAGAAAAGGTATCAAAATAATAGTCGGTAAAAACCAGAACCAATTTTTCTTTAAAAAGTCAAGTACTGGACTGGTCGATTGTTGGGGGTCTGGTGTTGTGCCTTCATCTGATGTACCTGATGAATTTTTATCAACATTCGTAGGTGTTGTACCAACTCCAGTTGTTTTTGCTTTGCCCAGAAAATCAAACAATGATTTAGATAAATCTAAGGCTTTGTCTAAAAAGCTTTTCTTGGTAGTGGTATTCGTTGATGTAGTACCTGTTGAGGTGTTAGTAACTGCTGTATCCGAAAGATAGAAGTCTTTGGTGTTAAAAATAACATAGAACTTATCTCCGTCTTTCTCCACCTCCATAAAGGTGTGGCTATCCGAAACACCTGCTACGTTCTCCTTGGTTACTTCTCCTAAATAAGCACCATAACCTGCCCAATAACTGCGACTGCTAATGCTTGGAGCATCATAATATTCCACGGAATCTACATCCTGATTCACATATAGTTTTTGTCCTACTGTTGCCATGTTTTTAGTGATGGTTATTGATTGAGTATAGTTGATGATACTGGTTTGAGTCCTGCATTGATAAGGTATCTTCTAAGCATCATGGGGCTTACGGATGATGGTCTGACGTTGGGTAGTTTTATGGTATTACTGAGCTGAAGGGCTTCGTAACATATCTCGGAGCAAAACTTCCCTTTTTTGTAATTAAACGCTAGTCCATAAACCATGCCCAACACGCCAATTTTATCATAAGGACTGCCACGGTAAGATTGCATAAAATCATATACTTGTTTCCAGTTTTGAGAGGGCAAAGGATATAGTTCAAAGTATTGTGGCTTTTTAATGTTTTCCCATGCTTCAAAATCCATTCCCATACTACCCCAAGAAGAAGCCCTCACATTACTGACTTCATCAAACACTATTTCGCAATGTACCCAGTCACCTTTGCCTCCCAATAACATCATCCTTTGTTTAAAGTAATTGTCAATGTTTTTGTAGTGTTCAAAGAGTATATACATCAGCCCTCTATTTTTAAATCATTGAAAATGATGTCGACTGAACCATTTGGGCCAAGTACATTGGTGATGTAATTGGCTCCAACGGCATGAGCAGGTATTTTCCTGTAATATTTGACTAGCTCATCCATTTTTAAATCCTGTGTGCCATCATTTAACATTCTTCCTTCGCCTCGATTGTAAGCGAATATCCACCTGTAGGTATTAATAAAACCAAATTTGAAAGCAAGTCCAGAAAGTGTTGCTGCACAGGCATGAATGTTGATGTCTGGTTTTAACAAGTCGCTTTTAGTCAGCACAATCATATTGTTTTTAATCAAACCTTTATCTTGAAAGGGCTTTAGCTGTGCCTTGGTTATCCAACCAATCGTTGGATATCTTAGTACACTATCTTTTGCCGTTTTAAGGGATATTTGGGCTAGTCCTAGATAAATACCTGAGCTTGCAAAAGCGGATTGCTTAATCGACACAGAATCGTCATGTTCAACGGCTATAATACCCAAGATGATATGAGCGGGTATGCGGTGTATCTCTGAGGCTTCCTCAATAATCTTTCCATACGTTTCCCAAACACCATTGATGCGATTTCTATTTTGTTCTCTGTTAGTCGCTGACCATTTTGCCTCTGAGCCTACACTCGTGAGCTTAGTCATCGGATAATAGGAAAGTTTTACGGCATTGACAGGTATATCATCGTCCGTCAAAGAATTAAAAAGTTGACCTGTTACACTCTCATACTGACTTCCTTTGCTGGCAAAGTTTAAGTCTCTTCCTTCAAATTGTGCTTGGTAACTAGCATTAGGCTCATAGCTTGCTAAATCCAATTTTGTCTTTACTTGCTGAGGGTTATAATTTAGAAAATAATAACCTCCAAACAGCATCACCACAAAGAGTAGAATGATTAAAAAATACTTCGTTGCTTTCATGTGTGTAATAAAAATAGGAATAAATCCTTGGCAAAAGCAAAGGATTTATTAAGCTGTCATGCGTTTATTTTACTGATTTAAGGATGACCTTCTTTGACATGGTTTTCACCTTTTCAAAAGCCATCTTTTTGGCTTCCTTGTGTGAGATATTGTAGTGCTTTACCGTCACTCTTTTCTTTACACCACTATCGTGCTGAATTTGTCTGGCAATAGCATCCACTTGTTGGATGGTATAGTTTTGTGCTTTCCCTAAACCATCAATATCTCCTAAACCTTCCGTTTCTCCAAGTCCTTTTTTGGTATGTTTCTTGAGTACTTTTTCTGTAAAATCGTGATGTTTCCCATTAGTACCTATTACATGATATTGATTACCTGTATCAGAATCATGACTACAAGACAATACCTTAAACACCTTGTCTTGGTATTTTTTGATTGTACCGTGGTATTTAACCGAATCTCCTTTGTTGAATTTATAAGTTCTTTTTTTGCCTAAACCGAAAATTTCCATCGTTTGAATGATTTTTGAAAGATTTTAAACATGATAAAAATGAATAGGAGGGTACTTGCAAAAGCAATCAGTATTTCACCTATTCTATAATTTTGGTAGTAATAGTTACTAGCATCTTCTGCTTTGTAAAGTGTAGTTTTATCGAAAAACAAAGGACACTTGGAATCTATAAACTGCTTGATTTCAGCATTAATGACTTTGCCATCTTTGTTATAATCTAAGTCTTTATTGCCATTATAGGCAGTTGAACCTGATTGATAAAGCACATAATTAAGCGATTTTCGATAAGAGGCTGGATAATGAATTAAGGCATACAATTCATACGCATTTTGAGGGGCTACACCTTTTTGCTCAGCGATACGGTTTTTAATATACGTACCAACATAATCCATATACCTTTGCCAGCTTAATAACTTCAATTGCTCTATCGAAATCCCTAAATCGTTCTTGGCTGTACTTGGCGTAATCTGAATAAAACCATAAGCACCAATACTATTGCTAACTAGCTTCAAGTTTGATTCTGCATACATAATTATCATTAACCAGTTAGGATTGATAATTTTTCTATCGTTACAGATTTGTCTAACCTTGGCTTCAAACTCATCTCTATTGATGCCTATGGGCAATTTATCCAAATATACTAGCATAACTATGAAAGCTTAATTTTGTGCCTTCTTTTGTATTCTTTCAAAGCATTATAACTTACCCAAAGAATAGTAATCACCGTGGCAATTAATGATAGAATCCAGCCCCAATACTCCATCTTGGGTGTTAGTTTTGTATCTTCCATCAAGTCTTATTTTTAAGTTTTTCTGTAAATAATTTCTCTAGGTTACCAATCTTTTCTACAATCAGTTTTTCTATCGTAAGAAAGCCCTTTTCTTGATTGTCTTTAATCATTTCTACCTGAGCTTGTAATTTGACAATCGTCTCACGGTTAGCATTATTTAAGTCCTTGAAGCGATTTAACTCAATTTCAAGATGCTTAATCTCCTCAACACTACTATCAATCCTTTTTTCTATCAAGCGATACAACCAAGCAAAAATGGATGAAAAGACAGTGAATAACAGAATGATAAAAGGAGTTGCTGTATCAAAAAATGCTTTCATTAGTTTATTAAGTTTTTTATCGAAGTACAACGGTAGATGGAAGATTTGGGTCGCCATTTGATGTACACGCCATCACCTTCTCTTACCACGACCCCTGTTACCCCACTTGATGAAGTATTACCTTCTAGTATCCTGCACATGGTTTGATTAGGGTCGGGTGACCATTCGTAAACATACCCAATATGCCTTATATCAGCACGTGTACCAAATTTATAACCTACTGCATCCCCAAAAGAAGGTGGCTTGTCTTGTCTTACATTAGGGTCATAGCTACCTAAACTCGTTGAAAAGTACTCCCTTGCTCTAGCTGAACGAACTTTTAATTTCAGGTTGGTTGCATAATGCAAATAATGATAAAAACAGGCACACCAAGCGGGTTTAGGGTTCATTGCGTTCAGCCATTTAGCAACTGAGGCACGATAAAGGTCTATTTGATAACCATCATTATGCCCTGTTTTCTCTCTGACATTTAACTGAGCAATTATTACTTTTTTCTGGATAGCTCTGAAGTTCCTAAGTGAATCTAAATCAGATTGCCCGAAGCCAAGGTGATGGCACAAAAAAAGCGTAAGGCAAAGTAGGCGAATCTTATCCATAAGCGATGTTCGGGTTTAGCATTATAAAAATCTTGTATTTTATCGATCATTAAAAACTGTTTACTGTCTCCATACCGTGAGAGATAATTATCTTTCAGCTTTTCGGTGATGGCTAGCCAAATTTCTATGAAAGACAGGAACAGTATCACTGCAAACACTTTGTGAATCGTGACCAAAGCATGAACGCCTGCATCAGGATACATGGCTAGGATAGCATCGTTTAAATAGCAATACATACAAGTGATGCATAAACCAATCAGGGCAAAAAACGCAATCATTTTTGTTTTTGAGCCACTTCTAAAATCATCTAGTTTAGGATGTTCTGTCCCTAAAGCCACCGCTAATTCCCTTTTGGCTAGTTCAAGGTTCTCTTGAGCATTTTTAATCTTATCTTGATTTTTCATGTGTCCTAATAATTTTTATAACTAATTAATGCCCATTTAATGACCCAATACATTAAAAATGCAAGTATCAAGAATGAACCTGAGAACGCTAAAAACAGGTACAAACCCATCGTTTTAATCGTTTCAGTCTCCATACTCACATTCGTATTTACATTGATTTCAGGTTTGGCTTTACCTGAAATGAAGTTGTTGAGTGTTTCGGAGTTTAATGCTCCAAGGATATTTTCTAATATATTCGCCATTTTTATTGAACTCCAAAACCTTCTAAACGTTTTACAATACTGTCTCTATAATTATCCGAACTTGGTGGGCCAATCCATGACAAAAACTTGTCGTTTAAATCATTACGTAATGACCGCTTTCTTTTCTTTTGATAGTAGTTATTAAGCGTGATGAGCTTTCTATCATCTAATGAATTTACTTCAAACAATAGCTCTGACATTGTCCAACTACCATTCAACCAACTATCTAAACTCGTAAACAGGTCTAATTCAAGGTTGACAAGTCTTTCATTCACCCACCGTTGAAATTCAGCGTCTTGCAAGGGTGTAACTGGTGATGCAGGTGTGAATTTTACATCGTTGAGCTGTCTGGTTTCATTGTCTTTCTTGCCACGAGCATATATCCACCAAATAACCAATCCTAAAGGAACTACGATAAAAGAAATCGCTAAAACGGGTTTGGTAAATAACAGTGATTTAAACCAAGACTTAGTGCCTTCAAGCGTCAACCATTTTTTGTCTTTCCCTTCCACGACTAACCTCCTTTCTTTTGTTAAGTCTATACCAACGGTACCCAAATACAATAAAGAATATCACTGTAGCAAATCCCAAAAACCAGTACAAAATTGTCGTAAACGATAATCCCTCACTGGTATTACCAGACTGCGGGTCTTCTGCTTCAGTAATACCTGTCGCATTGTCCTTGGGAAGTGCCTTTGATTGAGGTTTTACCTGTGAGACATTGTTTTTACCGACCCAGCCCAGTGCTACCCCTTTGGCATTATACACCTTGATAAAGGTGACAGTAAGGTACTTTTGGGTTTGATTGTCGGTATATCCTACAATATCACCATAAGGAACTTCACGGATGACGTTCTTTACATTAAGCGTACTGGGTGTACTTCTTAATCTTGTCCCTCCTACAGTGGTTGAATACAAAACTATCAATTCTTGATTATTGGCAACTGGCTTAACAACCGTGTTAGAAGATGCTACAAAGTCTAAATCTTCTATTTTAAACCACAGGTATGAAATAAGCTTTTCTTCGTCATCTAGGTAGGGTTCATCTAACAATACTTTAGCATAACGAACCAGTACATTTGCACCATTTACCTTTTCAGTGATGGTAGAAATTTGGTCTAATACCCCTACTTCAACGTTAGCCGCTAAAGATAGCTTTTTGAGTGTATTGACTTTAAAAACGCCACCAACTAAACTACCTGATTGTATGATGTAACTTTTGCCTACTGTTGCTTTATTCGTCCTTACTTTGCTGTTCTGACCACTTCGTGCTTCTGCACTCGTGAGAGAAGTAATAAAATCGAGTACATTCATTAGTTTACCTCCTTCTTTTTAGTGGATGGTATCCATTTGTTAAAAAGATTGATTGTCCCATTGGCAATCACGACAACAACTCCTAAGAATAGCCCTAATAGCAAAGCACCAAAAAAATAATCGATTGCTGAATAAACCCTATTCTTAACTTTTTCGGTCTTTACTTCTTTGTCTGTTGTCGTCACTGTTGTTGTATTTTCCATCATTCCATGTTGTTAAAGAAAAAAAGGAGTCTTCGCCACTTGTCATGTGGCTATACTCCTTCTTATTCAAATGATTACAGGTCTTACTTTGAGACTACTTTCTTTTTCTTCTTGGTAAGGGCTTTAATAGCTAAATACCCTACATAGGCTACCGCAGGAACAATCAAAAACCATGACCAAGTTGGTAATGCTGATAAAGCAGCGTTGGCAGTTTTCGGAGTCGTTGTTGGGTCTTCAGTGCTTGTACCTGTTTTCAATTTACCTGTTTTAAGGTCAATGTCTGTGGGCACGTCTGAAATGTCCTCTGCTTTAATAGCATCCCATTGAAACTGTCCAGTTGCAGCGTCATACGCATAAGCAGTGGCTGTTAGCTTTTCAGCGTTGTACACCGTATCTGTCAATGATGCTGTGAAAGTTAGCGAACCATTGAGGGTTTTCTTTGGAGTTAGGTTGTAACTCGTTTTGTTAAAGACGTGGAAGTTACCTTTGACATCACCTTCCCAGCCATACAGGTAATTTTCTGTATCAGCTTCTTTGAAAGCATGAATCTTGGTAGGTGATGTTAATGTCTCGCCATTGATAGAAAGTAAATCTCCAATGTTGGCTTTGACGAATAGGAATTTTTTAACGGCCATTGTATTTTCTTTTTTAAGATTTGCAAATTCGTTTGTTCGTTTGAATGTCCAAATCTATTTTCTTTAAACTAGCTTCAAATACTGTAGTGAACCGTGGTGAACTGTATTCTACTAGACTGAACCGTAGTGAACTGTACTGAACCCTAGTGAACTATTCCTTACACTTAATCACATCAGAAATCCACTTTTGCCAAGCTTCGTATTCATTAAATTCTTTCATGGTGCTAATTTCATAATCAGTGGGATTCAGCCTTCTAAGTAAATCAACTTGCCAAGGCAATAATGCCTTTCCCTTTAATTTCGAAATAGTTAATTCGTAATTAACATTCAGAAAATTATTATACTGTTCCATGATGGACACATACGTTTCAAAATGAACGTTGTGTTCCTTCGCTAGATTTTTAAGGTAAATTTTACCCTGTATATGTTTATTTTCTGAAGAATTTGATGACACAATTTGAAATTATTTTCACTAAATGGATAGCAACTAGCATAAATAATGAGACTCCGAAAGCTATTATCACACATAATTCGGGCATAATCAAGGATTTAAAGGTTCAATATCATCACCGACCGCCTTGTAATATACGTTACCTAGTTTTGTAACTAGCTCGCCATTGGTTGGTGTAAAGATGTATGCCTCATTTATCCATACAATAAGCTCAGAAAGTCTTAATCGATTGGGATGGTTTGCCACTTTATTCATAGCTCTTACCTGCATTTGTGCCTTGGTAAGTACTTCCTGACCTTTCTCAATCTTTTTAAAGCCTATGCCACCTTCTGCATCATCCGTTTCCTTGACAATCGCTTTTTGAAAATATGTCCAAAGAGCGGGTGGGACTTGATGAAAGGTGTGGTAAGTAAACATTACCTCATTAGATTTTATCCTGTTACCTGCTACGATTGAAAGAAGATCCTGAAACTTTTTTGATGCTAGGTTGCCACGTACTACGTTATTCAAATCATCAAAAATGATAATATAGTCCAAAAGAGTATGTGCATATTTAGTAAAATTCTCAAGGTTTCCGTCCACTACTATTGACCAATCAAATAAATTTGATTTAGTGTTAGCTACTGTCAAGATTTGACTACACGTAATTTTATGGAATGCACCGGGCATTTTCCACCCTGGTTGAATGAGTGATACTGCCTCCTGAATAGCTGACTTCTTTCTGAACACTGGATTGTACTCCTGTGGATTGAAGATGATTACTCGCTTTGTTTTACCATTTTCGTAGGCGATTCGCTGTAAAGTTGCTGCCAAGAATAATGCTGAAACTGTTTTACCTGTTCGCTGGCTGCCTACAACCAACCAATTGAACGATTGAATTTCTTTTGGCTTTGCCATAATTACTCCTGTTCTGAATCATGATGATTTCCTTCTTCATCTTGCTGAAATTCACTTTTTTCTTCTTCAAATTTTTCAGCTTTTGTTTCTTCTAATTTTTGTTGCCTTTTTAGCTCCATTTCAGACCATTCGTCATTAATGTCCTTCTTCTCTGTTTGAACCTGTGGATTAAATTTATCCCAATGGTCATTAGCAGGGTCATTCCAATCATCTAGCAAAGGATTGGTGTAAGTACTTGTTTCTTCTGGCATTGTTTGTGTTGGGAGAACTTCAGCAGTATTATTTGGCTCTGTTACTTTGTTGATAGGTTTATCAATATACTTACGCTTCATGGCTAATGCTCCTTTGACAATATTTGGTTTCATATCAAGGGCAATATCAACGGTATAATCAGCGATTAATTTTAAAAATGGCTCTTGCATTTTCATGGTTAGCAATTCAATCGGATTGATGCCTTTGAAATCTGGTGTTAAACCATTTCGATAGTCTTCTTCAAACTCCATCATAAAGTATTCTATACATGAATCTTTGAAGTAATCATCAATGCTTACACTTTCAATTGCCTGAAGGTGCTTTTGATTTCGGATGATTTTTTGGACTTCTTTCGGTAATTCAGCTAATTCTTCATCCTCCTTATCTTCGTGTGTTTTGGCAATAATATCATCGCCTTTGCTTTGAATGATAATTTTAGCCAGTACTTTTTGATAGAGATAATTCTTTTGTAGCTTCAAAATTATCATATCCGTTTTCATGGTAGCTCTTTTGCGGAATGAGTCCATGAGTGCTTCTGTAACTTCTCGTTCTACTTGCACGGGATGATACAATTCTTCTTCCTCTTCTTCTTGGCTTTGCTGGTTTTGATAGTTTGATAAATGTCCTTCAGCTCCACGGGAACTGGTTGGATTCCCCATCATGCTTTGGTAGGGATGCGGATTAGAATTGCCCCCAAAAGCCCCAAAAGCATTGGAGGCAGTTCTCAAAGCTTCTGATGTGCTAGTTACTGCTTTTGTAGCGTTTCTAATTCTTGAGAATAATGTCATTGTACTATTTGGTTAGTTGGTTGAGTGCGTTAAATAAATTTTTTAGCGGTTTAGGAAGTAGATTAAAGCAAAAAGCTTTCATCCATGCAATGGCATCATTGCTGAGTCTGGATAAAACTGAACGTTTGTAAGTACCAGCTAATTTTTGATATTCAATCTCGTATTGCTTCATCAATCGCTTTCGGCGAGACAATCTCCAAGATGTTTTTGCTACTTCCTTTTCTACTACTTGTCGTATAAGTGGGTCAAGTTTTACTTCTTGAGCTGATATTACTCCAGACTTAATACAATGAGTTAATAAAAGATTTAAGTGTAGGGAATTAAACGTTTCAAGTTCTGATACTGATTCCTGAAATTGGATGGCATTACGAGCAACCTCGAACTGAGTTTCCCAAAATTCTTTGTCACCTTCTCCCATGATAGCCTCTACCTTGTAGCTATTATCGGGTAGGTGTTCCACGATGGCGAGATATTTCATTGGTAAGAATTTAGTATCACAAAAATAGATTCTGTCGCTTGAACTTCCTCTGCCTTAATCCCTTCATAAAGCATCAGATTTAGCTTTAATTTATTCAAAGCTGTCATGGCTAACCCTCCGTTTTGATAATAGTAGTTAATTACATTTTCAGCATTTTTGAGTGACTGTTTGAAGGTATTTAGATAATCTAATGCCTCATCATAACTCATTGCTGAGAATTCTTCAATAAGTGTAGTGATATAATTAAATGAAAATAGTTCTTCTCGTGGTTGCCTTGAAAATTGGCTGAATAATTCATCTATATGTGTGTTTACACAATCGGACGTTTTTGGGGCATTTTCCTGTTTACAAGCGTTTACAGGAGTGTTTACAGGCTCGTTTACATTTGTAAACGTTTGTAAACCAGCTCGTTGAGTAGTGTTTACAGCATTTTCAAAAATAGAAGTATCTGTAAACGGATTTCCCTGTGAATCATACTGGGTATTTCTTAACACAAAAAGTATCCATTCATTCAGTTCTAGGCTCTTCAATGCTGATAACGCTTCATACTTAACTTGCTCATGATTAGGTAAAAATACAATCACACCATCAGATTCTTTCAAAAATTGAATTTCATGCCTTGCATCAATGATTTCTTTTAAATAGGTCGATTCATCGGGATAACCTTTGGCTATCCATTCATTCCTGAATTTTTCTTTGTAGTCATCATCTACTCTAATAGCAAGAGAAGCCATAGTATTTTTAGTTTAGCAAGGTTGAAAATTGCGATTTTATCATGGACTTTACAGGCTCTTTTACGCCTTCTAGTAGATTTTGAATAGCTGTTTCACGCTCTTCAGCAATCTGTCCTTCAAGAAGCTCAAAGGATTGATTGATAGCTGCCATCAATTCGTCAGGTGTAGGCTCTACCTGCCAAGTAAGACTTACAATCCTTCTCGGTGAGACAATGACATGAACATCATCAACCGTGAAATCAAATGTACTCTCAGACAGTGTAGTATTAACTACATCAAGTTTCTCTTTGAAACTTTGTAAATCAAATCCAAACATATTTTCTTGAGTTTTGTATTGCAAAAGCGTAGGAAATATGTAATTTTAAGCTATTGATTTTCCCCAAAAACAATAAACTGTATTACATACCCCTACGTCCCTTTATTTTCTCAAAATTGGTTAAATTATTTATCGCAAGAAATACCAGAAACGATAAGGTAACGCTACCGAAACGATAAGGTAACGAAAGCATCATTTATACATGGGACGTATTATTAGCAAAAAAGAAATTCGGTTTTTTTTAGGTTATTCAAGCAGAAAAACCTTCAATAATCATTTAGAAAGTTCTGGAGTGAAGCATAAACTTCCTAGTTTTTTTTGGACTAAAAAAACCTTTTTTGAAGAAGAGATTAAAATTTTGGAAGAAGTGTTTAAACAAAAATTTGCATTATCATAAATTTGGATTTAATTTTTTAATAAATGAAAAAAATAAATAGTCTACAATTTAATAAACATTCTGAAATACGA